>JALWKR010000070.1 GCA_027081375.1 Persephonella sp. | reverse complement strand
GAAAACTAAATGAAGCTGGAATAGATATAACAGAAAGCCCTGTAAAACCTGAGCACATAGCAGAACTTGTTGAGCTTATAGACAGCGGAACAATCTCAACAAAAATAGCAAAAGAGGTTTTTGAAGAAGTATTTAAAACATCAAAATCTCCTAAACAGATTGTTGAAGAAAAAGGTTTAAAACAGGTTTCAGATGAAGGAGAGATAAGAAAAATTGTTGAAGAAGTCTTAGCAAACCATCCTGCAGAGGTTGAAAAATTCAAAGCAGGAAACCAGAAACTTATGGGATTCTTCGTAGGTCAGGTAATGAAAGCAACAAAAGGAAAAGCAAATCCAAAACTTGTAAACAAAATTCTTCAGGAACTTTTAAACGGATAAGGGATTTTCCCTTATCTTTTTTCTTAAAATTTCACATTTAGTTTAATAAAATCCTAAATAATAGGAGGATAGGATGAAAAAAGTTGCTGTTTTTATGGGAAGTAAATCTGACCTTGAGCTTATGCAAGGATGTTTTGATACTCTAAAAAAGTTTGAAATACCTTTTGATGTATATATTCTTTCAGCTCACAGAACCCCTGATGAAGTAGCTGAGGTTTGTAAAACTGCAGATGAAAACTATGGAGTTATAATAGCTGCCGCAGGATTTGCTGCTCATCTTGCAGGAACAATAGCAGGAAAGGTTACAATTCCTGTAATAGGAATTCCTGTAGACAACTCCTCTTTTAAAGGGTTAGATTCTCTCCTTTCCACAGTTCAAATGCCTCCTGGAGTTCCTGTAGCAACTGTAACAACAGGAAAAGCAGGAGCAACAAATGCAGCAGTTTTAGCAGCTCAGATACTTTCTATAGGATATCCTGAATTAAGGGAAAAACTAAAAGCTTATAAAGAAGAGATGAAAGAAAAAGTTCTTAAAGCAAATGAAGAAGCAAAAGCATACAGCTATAACCCCTAAGAGAGAGGATAAATGGAAGAAAAAAAAGAAAACAAGGAAACGTTAGATAAAAAAACTCTAAAAGATTTTTTTAAAACAGTTCTATTTATCGTTGTAGTTGTTTCTTTTATAAGAATATTTTTTGCACAGGCTTTTAATATACCTTCAGGCTCTATGAAACCAACTTTACTTGTAGGTGATTTTATACTTGTTAACAAGCTTGTTTATGGTGACTGGTCTATAGGTATACCTTTTACGAATATTGATTTTTATAGATATAAAAACAGGATAACAAAACCTAAAAGAGGAGATGTTATTGTTTTTAAATATCCAGAAAATCCTAAGATAGATTTTATAAAAAGAATTATTGGACTTCCTGGAGATATTGTAGAAGTAAAAAATGATATTGTCTATGTTAACGGTACACCATTAAAAAGAGAAAAAATTGGTTTTTACCACGAGGAAAACTATCAGGCTACCAAGTATATAGAGTATATCCCTAGGAAAGACGGTTCTGTTTACAGCTATACAATTATGGAAATTTTTGACGGAGAAGGAAAAAACTTTGGTCCTGTAGAAGTTCCAAAAGGACATTACTTTGTTCTAGGAGATAACAGAGATAACTCTAGAGACAGCAGATTTTGGGGATTTGTTCCTGATGATTACATAATCGGTCTTGCTTTTGTAATATACTTCTCAATAGATACAAAACATCCTGGTATTAGATTTAACAGGATTGGGAAAGTTATTAGATAAATCAGTTTTCATTTTATAAAAGTATATTAATATTATTAAAAGAATATATAACTAACCCCCAGGAGGATAAAGTGGATCATATTTTGATAAAAGGTGGTTATGTAGTTGATCCAATAACAAATACATCGGATTATCTTGATATTCTTATAGAAAAAGGAAAAATCAAAAAAATAGGAAAAGATATAAAACCTTTTGCTGGTTGCCAAGTAATTGATGCAAAAGACTGTATAGTATCTCCATCTTTCACAGATATTCATGTTCATTTTAGAGATCCAGGACAAACATATAAAGAAGATATTAGAACAGGTAGTATGGCTGCTGTGGCAGGGGGATATACCACAGTAGTATGTATGCCAAACACCCTTCCTGCTTTAGATGATGCTTCCTTGATACGCTATGTTATAGAAAAAGGAGAAGAGGTAGGCCTTTGCCGTGTTTTACCTGCAGGTGCAATAACAAAAGGAAGAAGGGGAAAAGAATTAACAGAAATGTCCCTTTTAAAAGATGCTGGAGCTGTTTACTTTACTGATGATGGTGCTCCTGTAATGGACAGCCATATTATGAGAAAAGCGATGGAGTTTGCAGGTTCTATTGGCTCCTTTGTTGCAGATCACTGTGAAGATTTATCTTTATCAAAAGATGGCGTGGCTCATGAAGGAGAGATAGCAGCAGCGTTAGGACTTCCACCATTACCTCCTGAAGCTGAAGATACAATGATTGCAAGAGACTGCGTTTTATCATTACATACAGGTATGCCTGTTCATATATGCCACTTATCAACAAAGGTAGGTGTTGAGATAGTTACATGGGCTAAAGCAATGGGAGCAAAAGTAACAGCAGAGGTAACTCCCCATCACCTGTACTTAACTGATGAAGAATGGCTTGATTTTGACTGTAAAGCAAAGGTTTCACCTCCTTTAAGAGAACATGAGGATATTGAAGCTGTGAGATGGGCTTTAGCTTCTGGAATAATTGATTTTGTTGCAACTGACCATGCACCTCACGCTCATCAAGAAAAAATGATGGAACATCACGCATGTCCTCCTGGGATGATTGGACTGCAGTTTGCTCTTCCAATTGTTCTTGAGCTTGTTAGGAAGGATTACTTTGATATAAATAGAGCTATTGAAGTTTTATCAACAAAACCTGCTGAAAAGATTGGACTAAAACCACCTCAAATAAAAGAAGGAGAAGTTGCAGAACTTACCATATTTGATCCAACAGAAAGCTGGGAAGTTACAGAAGACGTTATATATTCTAAGAGTAAAAACACTCCTCTTTTAGGGAGAAAGCTCATAGGAAAAGTAAAATACACTTTTTATAATGGAAAAATAGTTTACAAAGATTAAGAGAGGTATTTTATGAGCGTAAGTACTTCTGAAAAAATAACTGAATTTGATATTCTAGAAGCTTTAAAAGAGATAAAAGACCCTGAGATACCCCTTGATATTGTAAATTTAGGGTTTATAAGGGAAGTTTCTATTGACGAGAATAACAATCTCAAAATAAAGATAACCCTCACTACACAGGATTGCCCTATGGAAAGTTTTATTGTTAAGTCTATAATAAGGAAACTAAAAAAAGTATTTCCTCATTTAAATGAAATATCTATAAACTTAGATTTTTCTCAGCCATGGAACACAAGCTTTATATCTCCTGAAGGGAAAGAAACGTTAAGAAAACTAGGATGGAAAATATGAGTAGGTAGCTTAAGCTACCTGTTTTCTTTTTTCTTCTCTAAACCTACTTCTTCAATAACTTTTTTTACAAAATCTAATGGTAAATCCAAAATATCTGCTATTTGCTCTGGATTTAGTTTTAATTTTTGATAAAGCTTTGCGATATCTTCTTTCTTGGCTTTTTTAAAGAAAGGATCATTTTTTATCATTTCCTCTGTTATAGTTAAAGGCATATCTCTTTCCTCCAAAATTGATGCTAACTTCTCCTTTAATTTAGGTCTATAGTTTAAAGCTATCAACAATTTTCTTATATAATCTGCTCTCTGTTTCTCAGGCAACTTTAACAATTCCTTTGTTAATTTAAATATATACTCTTCAAAATCCTCAACTTTACACAAAACTGCAAGTATTTTATCTTCTAAACTATCACTTTCTAAAAGCTCCTTACATTCAATATCTTTTATATCTCTTATCTCATAGCTAAATCTCAGATTATCTGTTTCTAAAAAGCTTGGCATATTAGGACTTCCATCTCCAACATATAAAACCATCTGTTTGATTGGCTTATCAGGATACCTTTGTTTCAAAAGTAGATAGTACTCAAGCATTCTAAAAGGCATATTTTTATCGTTCTGGGTTTGCAGTTCCAAGTGAAAAATAGAGCCATCTTCCAACTCTAAAACTAAATCAGCTACTCTTTCTTTTGTAGAAGGGAAAGTGTTATCAAGAATTTTTGTTCCTTTCTTTCCTGTTAAAATGCTTATGAACCTTTGAGGTATATTTTGAATTATATCTCTTAAAGTTTTATCAAACTCAGCCATTTGTTTATCCTGATAAATGTTCATAAAACACCAAAATGCTCTTATTTAAACATATATTGTGGAGAGGTTTTCTAACGAACCCCTCCAAACCACCTAATTGTTTAGGAGAAAACCTTCACTCTTAGTTTATATTAAGCTTATTTAAATTTAAGTGAATTTTCATTTCTCCTTAGTTAACTTTTCTATAAACTCAACAACTTTAGCTACATGGCCTTTTGCTTTTACGTTTCTCCATTTTTTAACAATAGTTCCATCTGGAGCTATCACATATGTTGACCTTATTACTCCTTTTGTAACTTTTCCGTACATCTTCTTTTCGCCGTAAGCATCGTAAGCCTCAAGAACCTTTTTATCAGGATCAGATATAAGATAAAAGTTAAGATTATACTTTTCTTTGAATTTTTTATGGCTGTTTATACTATCAGGGCTAACTCCTGCCACAACAGCCTTATCCTTTAAAACATTCAAGTTATCTCTAAAATCGCATGCTTCAGTTGTGCACCCTGGAGTGTTATCCTTTGGGTAAAAGTATAAAACTAAATATTTTCCTTCTGATAAAAGGTCTTTTAAGCATATCTCTTTTTCTTCTCCTTCTGGGGTTAATCCCTGAAGACAAAAATCTGGAGCTTTCTGTCCTTCTTCTAGCATATCTAACCTCCTTTAGTTTAGTTCGTCTAGAATTCTGTTAACAGCATCTATAATAAATCTGTTGTTTTCTATAATAGCCTTTTCCCTTACATTTAAAGCTATATCTTTAGCCTCTTCTCTTTTATCCTGCTTTAGGAAAACCTTTATCTGAAGCATATCAAAAAGAAGACTGCTTCTAAACTTTTTTTCTTTAACAGTTTTTATTTCCCGCAAAAGATTTTCTAAGTTCTCTTCTATCTCAATTAAAAGATTGTAGTAAAGGTATAAAATCTGTTCCTGCTTACTTCTTGAAATATTATTAAAAAGAATGTCTATTTCTCTTTTTAATGAAGAAACCTTTTTTCTAATCTCTTCAGGCTCTTTTTCTCCTATCTCTTTAAATAGCTTATCTATCTCAACCATTATAAGATGGTCTTTGTTTACTATCTCAGGAAACACTTCTATTATTTCTCTATGTTCGTCATGAAATCCAAGGACGTATATATTTGTTAATAGTTCATTGTAATACTTTCTAAAATAACCTTTTAGAAAAAAATCCTTTCTTGAAGGCTTTTTATCAAGAGCTGATTTTAACTGTTTTACTTCCTTTAAAAACTCTTCTACATACTCCTCTGGAGAAAAAGCTAAAGATAAAAGAGTATCTTTTAGCTGACTGTATAAACCGATAATATTAGCAATATATAGAATATTATTTCCTGTAATGATGTCTGACATTCCTTCTTCTAACATATGTTTTCTTATCTGATAGCTTTTTAGCAAAAATCCAAAGGCTTTTTCATCATCCCCTGTTATTGTTAAGGAGTAAAAATACATAAACTGATACCAGTCTGATATATGGCTGTATATCTCTTTTATGTATGAAGGATATAAAGAGAGAAGATTTTCTAGCTCTTTTGTATATTTAATAAGATATTCATTGAAAAAAAGTTTATCATCTAAGTTTAAAAGAGCACTTAAAACTCTTCTAAGAGTTTCTATCCTTATAAGAATATCCTCTGCAGAGGTTTCATTATATTTTTCTAATATTCTGTTTCCATAAAAAACAGAAAGCTCATACTCTCCATATCTTTCAGTTGCATCAAATACAGCGTTAATAACCTGATATCCCTGTTTTTCTATGTTTTTGTATATACTTGATAAAAAGCCTAAGGCAAATTTCAGATCTTCTGTTCCATAGTTTGTAAGAATATCATCATATTTATTTTCATTCTCAATAAAAACAGTATTTAAATCTCTGTACTCTTGATAGAATTTTTCCACCTCAGGAAGTTCTAAAGATATATCACTTTTAATTCCCTGAATAAATAGATCCATTCTAGTACCTGCTTCTTTGTTTTAACTGATATTTTATGAATTAATCTTAAAGAGGAAACTGGGAAATATCATAGGATGGCTTCCTCTAAGGAAGCCTATTATTCAAAATGTGCTACAGTTACTCCCATTCCTCCTTCAGAGTAAGGAGCATCTTCATATCTAACTTTATAAGGAAGAGTTTCTAGATACTCCCTAACAGCTTTTCTTAAGATACCTGAGCCGTAACCGTGGATTATTCTAACTGTTGAAAAGCCTTCTAACATTGCCTTATCTAAAAAGTCTGAAAGTTTTCTTATTGCTTCTTCTCTTGTAAGGCCTATAAGGTTTATCTCTGGCTTTAGATTTGTAGTTCTTGTTTTCTTAATGTTGAACTTTATCTCTTTTTTCTTAGGAGCTTTTTCATCTACTTTTTCAAGGTCAGAAAGTCTAACCCACATCTTTATTCCGTTAAAGTTAACATTAGCCTTGTTTTCTCTTATAGAGATAATCTCTCCTTTTGTATGTTTTCCTTTTAGTCTTACAATATCTCCAATGTTAAACTCTTCAGTTTCTTCCTCTTC
>JALWKR010000069.1 GCA_027081375.1 Persephonella sp. | reverse complement strand
AAAAAAATTAAAAAAGGTAAGAGGCAGGTTTGACCTGCCCTTTTAATTATTGAACTTCTACTTTCACTTCTTTTTCTGCAGTAGCTTTAGGTATTTCTAGTTTAAGTATTCCATTTTCAAATGAAGCTTTCGCTTCTTCAGCTTTTACTTCTGCTGGAAGTGGAATAACTCTTTCAAATACTCCGTAAAATCTTTCACTTCTGTAGTAGTTTTCTTCTTTTTTCTCTTCTTCTTTTTTAACTTCACCTTTTATAACTACAGCATTATCTCTAATTTTTACTTCAATATCTTCTTTTTTAGCACCTGGTATTTCTGCTTCTATAACAATTTTATTATCTTTTTCGTATACATCTACTCTTGGAGTCCATGTTTGAACCTGAGCAACCTCTGTTCTTCCAGATGGAACAAGTTCACTAAAAACTTTATTTAATTCTTGTTCTATTCTTGCTAATTCTCTAAATGGGTTCCATACGAAAGTTGCTGGTACGTTTCTTCTTTCCATGGCATCCACCTCCTAATTTTATTTATATATTTTATTATAATAACTTACTAAAATTTTGCAAGTATATTTTTATAAAATTTTTGAGAGCATGAAAAACAAATCCACTAGATAAATATACGGTTTAATTTTGAAAAAGATAAGAATCTATGTTCTGAGAGTTTATAAGCTTTAAATTTCAAACCTGCTTATAATAGTTTTCAGCTTAGGATTTATATTCTTGCTTTCTTTTAAAAGGTCACTTTTAATATGGCTAAAAACAGTATTAGGTTCTTCACCGTTTATGTTACTTTTAAAAAATGCATACTCAACTAAGAATGAATGTAAGTTATCTTCCAAAACAGGTCTAATATTTTCAGGTTCATTTTCATATATATCCTGTAGAAAGTTCTTTATTATATAGAAAGTAAAATCATATACTTTCTCTGCTTCGTGCACATCTTCTAAATCTTCGTAAATCTTAGCTAATACTGTTAAAAATACTAGAAAATTACTATTTAAAGATATACTGTTAATCCTTTGATCAAGACTTTCATAAACAAGCCATTGATATACATAGCTTAAGTACTTTTTTGCTTTTTCTTTTTCATCAGTTTCCATAAAGAACATACCTAAATGACCGTATATTTCGTAAAACATATCTTCATCAGGAAATTCTGATTTTGCTTTATCAAGATACACTTCTAGTTTTTGCTGATATCCAGAAAACACAAGAAGCTGAAGAAGCTCATAGTATATTAGCCTTCTCTCTAATTCATCATCACAGCTTTCAAGAGCTTCTTCTAAAAGTAAAATTTTTTCATTTTCATCTTTCACTATCCATGAAAACTTTCTAAGAATAATTCCTTTTATTTCTTTATTTTCTATACTGTTTATTACCTTTTTAATATCTTTGGAATATTTCTCTATATCCTCTCTATCTTTCTCAATAACTGTTTCAAATGCCTGATAAATTTTTTTATTTTTTTCTTCTTCAGAAAGAAAAGATATTGTATCCACTTCTTCTATAAGATTAACAAGATTTTGAAAGAAAAGTTCAGAAGAAAGATTTAAAATCTCTTTTAATGTAGAGTTATAGTTGTTTATGATATGTAAAACAAGTTTATATTGAGTATCTATGTTTACTAGGTCTGCACAAACTTCTTCAACAATTTCAGAAAAGGATAGGTAACTTTTATTTATTAATCTGTATTTTAAACACTTTGCTAGTTCTTCTCTTAGCACAGAATCTAAAAAAATAATATCAAGTTTATCTTTCATTTTATTTTTCTCCAGCACCTTTAGAAAGTTCTATAAGAGACTTTCTTATAATCTCTTTTAAATCTAAACCTTCTTCCTTTTTTAAAATATTCCTTACTGCATTTACTGCATCCTTTTTTTCAAATCCTAAGTTAACAAGAGCTTCAACAGCATCTTCTAAAAGCTCGTTTTCATAAAAATCAATCTTTCCTTGTAACTCAAATATAAGCCTTTGAGCTGTTTTTTTACCTATTCCAGGGACAGAGGATAAAACAGTAATATCTCTATCCTCTATTGCTTTTACAATTTTTTCAGCTGATAAACTTTTCAGCAAAGAGAGTGCATGTTTAACGCCGATACCTGATACAGAAATTAGTTTTTCAAATAAATCTCTCTCTTCTCTGGTTTTAAATCCGTATAAAATAAGCTCCTCATCTTTAATAAAAAGTTTTGTAAATACCTTGATTTCTCCTTCTAGTTTATACGGAGAAATTATTTTTAAACCTACTCCGTTTATATCTAAAATAAAAAAATTTTCAGTAGAATAAACAACTTTTCCACTTAGATAGTCAATCATTTTATATAAACCTGTTCAAAATCATATTGGAATTGTTAAAATATTATAAAGCCTGGAGGTTAAATTGGTATGATAAAACTTCCTATGATTATTGGCGGAAAGGAAGTTGATAAGCCAGAAAAAATAGATGTTATCTATCCTTACACTCAAGAAAAAATCGGAGAAGTCCCAAAAGGTTCCCCTGAAGATGTGGAAAAAGCTATAGAAAAAGCTAAGATTGGTCTTGAAAAACTAAAAAAATTAACTGCCTACGAAAAATACAAAATACTTCTTAAAGTTGCTAACCTTTTAGAAGAAAGAAAAGAAGAATTTGCAAAAACTATAGTTTACGAAGTTGGAAAAACTATAAGAGAAGCTAGAACTGAAGTAGAAAGAGCAGTAAATACTATTACTTTTGCAGCAGAAGAGGCAAAAAGAATAGAAGGAGAGTACATTCAAATAGATGCTTCACCAAATGGAAAAGGAAAAAGAGGATTTTACTTTAGAGAACCTGCAGGTATTGTTGCAGCTATAACACCTTTTAATTTCCCTTTAAATTTAACAGCTCACAAAATTGCACCATCAATAGCCGCCGGATGCCCATTTGTTTTAAAACCAAGTGAAAGAACTCCTCTCTCTCCAACAATGTTATGTCAGCTATTTTTGGAAGCAGGAGTGCCAGAAGAAGCAGTTTCAATAATTCCAGGATTTGCAGATGTAGGACAAGCAATGACAACTCACCCAGATGTTAGAGTAGTCTCTTTCACAGGTTCTCTTAAGGTAGGTGAAATAATAGCAAAACAGGCAGGACTGAAGAAAATAGTTATGGAACTTGGTTCAAACTCCGCTGTGGTAGTTGATGAAGACGCGAACCTTGAAGTTGCAGCTAAGAAGGCTGTAGCAGGAGGATTTGCAGTAGCAGGACAGGTATGTATATCTGTTCAGAGAGTTTTAGTGCATGAAAAAGTAGCTGATAAGTTTTATGAACTTCTAAAGCAGGAAGTTTCAAAGCTGAAATTTGGAGATCCTATGGATGAAGAAACAGATGTTGGTCCAATTATAGCTGTAGATGAAGTAAACAGAATTCAGTCATGGATACAGGAAGCTGTTGAAAAAGGGGCGAAAGTTGCAACAGGTGGAGAAGCAGAAAAAACAGTATTTAAACCAACAGTGGTAGTAGATGTTCCAGAAGAAACAAAACTGTTTTATGAAGAAGCTTTTGCTCCAGTTGTAACAGTAAAAAGATTTAAAGATATAGATGAAGCTTTAAAACTTGTAAACAAATCAAATTATGGACTTCAGGTAGGAGTTTTTACAAATAACATAAAAAATGCATGGAAATTTATAGAAGGTGCAGAAGTTGGTGGAGTTATAATAAACGACATTCCTACTTTCAGAGCTGATCATATGCCTTACGGTGGAGTTAAAGGAAGTGGAATAGGAAGAGAAGGACCTAAATTTGCAATTGAGGATTACACTGAAATAAAGATGGTTATTTTTGATATTAATGCATAAAAATGGTGCAGTATGCACAAACCTTAAGCATAAATAAGAATTTTTATATAACTTAAGTATTTGGAAAATTTAAATTTTTTAAGTTGGCAAAAATATTGAAATATTAAACAGAATGAAATAAACGGAGGTTTAATTAATGAAAAAAATAGAAGCTATCATCAAACCTTTTAAGCTAGATGAAGTTAAAGATGCTCTTACTGAAATTGGTGTTTATGGAATGACAGTTTCTGAAGCTAAAGGATTTGGAAGACAAAAGGGTCATACAGAACTTTACAGAGGTGCTGAATATGTAATTGATTTTCTTCCAAAATTAAAAATAGAAATTGTTGTTGATGATGAAATGGTTGAAAAAGTTGTTGAAACTATAGCAAATGCAGCAAGAACAGGAAGAATAGGAGATGGAAAAATATTTATTATTCCTGTTGAAGATGTAATAAGAATAAGAACAGGAGAAAGAGGTCCTGAAGCTATATAATTGAAAATAATAACCCTTGGAGGTATTTTAAATGGCAATGATACAATGTCAAACACCTGATGATGTTTTAAGAGTAATCTCAGAAAAAGGGATTGCTTTTATTGACCTTAAATTCTCTGATCCTTTTGGTCAGTGGCAACACTTAACTATACCAGCACACGAATTTTCAGCAGAAAGCTTTGAAGATGGAATTCCTTTTGACGGTTCTTCAATTAGAGGTTGGAAAGGTATTCAAGAATCAGACATGCTCTTAATTCCTGATCCAAAATCTGCATTTATAGATCCGTTTATAAGTGATCCAACAATCTCTCTTGTGTGCGATGTTGTTGATCCAATCACAAGAGAACCTTACAACAGAGATCCAAGACAGATTGCTAAAAAAGCTATTGAATTTTTAAAGTCTACAGGAATTGGTGACGTTGCTTACTTTGGACCTGAAGCTGAGTTCTTTATCTTTGATGAAATCAAATTTAGCAACGGACCAAACCACGCTTACTATGAAGTAGATTCTATTGAAGGATGGTGGAACACAGGTAGAGAAGAAATGCCAAACCTTGGATACAAAACTCCTTACAAAAGAGGATACTTCCCAGTTCCACCATTAGATAAAATGGCTGAAATTAGAAGGGACATGGTTAAAACTCTTGAAGAAGTTGGAATCACAGTTGAAAGAGAACACCACGAAGTTGGAACAGCAGGACAGGGAGAAATTAACTTTAGATTCTCTGACCTTGTAACAACTGGAGATAATGTTCTCAAATATAAATATGTTCTTAGAAATGTTGGATACAAACACGGAAAATATGTAACATTCTTACCAAAACCAATTGCTGGAGACAACGGTTCAGGAATGCACACTCACTTCTCAATCTGGAAAAATGGTGAAAACCAATTTGCAGGGGATCAGTATGCAGGTCTTTCTGAAACTGCTCTTTATGCAATAGGTGGAATTATTAAACACGGAAAAGCTATCGCAGCATTCACAAACCCAACTACAAACTCTTACCACAGACTTGTTCCTGGATTTGAAGCTCCAGTAAAACTTGCTTATTCTGCAAGAAACAGATCTGCTGCTATAAGAATACCTATGGGTTCAGCTTCTCCAAAAGCTAAAAGAATAGAAGTGAGATTCCCTGATGCTTCATCTAACCCATACCTTGCTTTTGTAGCACTTTTAATGGCTGCAATTGATGGAATTGAAAACAAAATCCATCCAGGAGAACCATTAGATAAAGATATTTACTCTTTACCACCTGAAGAGCTTGCTAATGTTCCATCAACACCAGCTTCTCTTCAAGAAGCAATTGACGCTCTCAAAGAAGATATGGACTTTCTCACAAAAGGCGGAGTTATGGACGAAGACTTTATCAATATGTGGATTGAAACAAAACAAGAAGAAGTTGATGCTATTAGACTTGTTCCACATCCAAAAGAGTTTGAACTTTACTACGATATTTAATAAAATCCCTAGGGGGGATCAATTGATCCCCCAGTTTTTATTTGTAAAATAAATAGAAAAGCTTGATACAATGGAAGAGGGTTATTTGAAAAGGGAATAGGGAATTAGAAAGAGAAAAATATGATCTAGATCATATTTTAAACTGGACAAAAAATTTGATAAAAGTAGGCTAAGATATTTGTAAGTTATTGAAAGTAAAAAGAAATTTAAATGATAGGTATATAACAAAGCGATATGGTTTGTCCCGCATATCGAAAATTGGCTAATGCTTGAGTATCAAAGCTTTGAACCATATTGCGTTTATTTTTGCAAATAGTTTGCATTACTAAAAAGCTCGCTAATACTAATAAATACTAGCTCTAGAACTAACCCGACTTCTTTAGGGTATTGCGACCTTTGTCGAACCCGATAACTATCTGTTTTTCGTCGTTATCCTAGAACTAACCCGACTTCTTTAGGGTATTGCGACACCTGTTCCAGCTCTGGGAGGGAGTATTCCCTCCCGAACTCGAGTCGCCCTCTAGAACTAACCCGACTTCTTTAGGGTATTGCGACCTAGGACGACGTCGGACCCTTCACGGGCTAATTTTAGCCTAGAACTAACCCGACTTCTTTAGGGTATTGCGACACCGAGTTTTCTAATCCACTCCTTTGTTCCATCTATACACTAGAACTAACCCGACTTCTTTAGGGTATTGCGACGTCACCTAGACCTTTTTAAAAAAAAGTTTTTATTTCTAGAACTAACCCGACTTCTTTAGGGTATTGCGACTAATTCGATGTGTTCTAGTATCTTATTCACAAATTCCTAGAAATAACCCGACTTTGGAAAATGGTATCTGCCCTTACTCAAGTAAACTAATCGAGAAAAAGTTTGTTTTGCAGTTTTTTGAAAAAAACGATTTAACGGTAGTTTGAGGCATCTACCATTTTTTTAAGGTATTGTGACTTTAGGACAACCTACGCTTTTAATCCTCCTCACTTTAGTGAGGAGATACAAAAGCGGTCGTTTACGAAGTAAACGACAATAAACTATCATTTGACTATATGTTTTTC
>JALWKR010000068.1 GCA_027081375.1 Persephonella sp. | reverse complement strand
ATACTGTCAGAACGTTGAGATTAGAACATCTTGTTGATGAGATAGAGACATACAACAGAAACATTACTTCTGCAAAAAATGTTCTTGATATAGCAGAAAGCACTTTAGGAAATATTGTAGAAACTGCTCAGGAGGTTAGACCTGAGATTATAAGAATACTAAATATAGGTGTTCTAGACAAAGAAGATGCAGAGGTTTTAAGAGATTACTTTAAAAGTATGAGGGATTACATTATAAAACTTGCAAATACAGAAGTTGGAGATAGTGCTTTATTTGGCGGTGTAAAAAATCAGTCATTACCTTTTGATATAAACGGTGTTTATCATGGCTCAGAAGAAGAAACTACAATTCCTGTAGCTGGTGGAGTTGAACTAAATACTAACTTTAATGGAAAAGAGTACTTAGGTGTAAATGAGAAAACAAATAAACTTGTTATGGTAGAAGCGTTAGACAAAATCATAGAGATGATTGATTCAGGAGATATATCTCAATTAAACCAGCCTGTTTTAGATGTTCAAGTAAACGGAAAAGATTATGGAAGGATAACTATTTTAGAAGCCTTTGATATAGGATTAGACACTGTTTCTCAGCACAGGTCTATGGTTGGGGAACAGATAGTTATTGCTGACAACTTAAAAGTTCAGCATGAAAATCTAAAAATAAACTTTAAAAATTTAAAATCTTCTCTTGAAGATGCTGATTATGCAGAAACTATTTCAAAATTGGAGCAGGCAAAAACCGCTTATCAGGCTTTACTAGCTTCTATTGCACAAAATAAGGAGTTAAGCCTTTTAAACTATATGAAATGAAAGTAAAAGAGGGCTTTTGCTCTCCTTTTTGAAATTTTATGATAAAATAATGCAAAAAAAATATAAAAATAGGGAGAAGAAATAAAAAATCAGGTGAATTTATTTTAAACTCAATAACATATAATCCTAACATTTTATTTCAAATAAAAGCAAGCTTACATTTTATATCTATGTTGCTTTATATAGCGTCACGGGGGTTAGGGGGAAGTGAATCCCTCTTTGTAGGTTCCCATTTGGGAACCTACCTTTTTTATACTTTATGAAAGGAAGTCTTTTAAGTGTCTTTTCATAGCAAGAGCTCTTAATTTTTTTAATGCCCTTTGTTCTATCTGTCTAACTCTTTCCCTTGAAATTCCTAAAAGTTCTCCAACTTCTGTAAGAGTTTTAGGTTCTTCTCCATCTAAACCAAATCTATGTTTAATAATTGTTTTTTCCCTTTCATCAAGAACATTTAGAAGGTTTGAAAGTTCTTTATGCAGAGATTCCTCAACAATTTCTTTCTCAACATCTTCAGTTCCCTTCTTGGAAAGTAAGTCTAGTAAAGTTAAATCTTCTCCCTCTTCTCCTAGAGGTTTATCTAAGGAAAAGGGCATTCTAACAACTTGAAGAGCATTTCTTACTTTTTTAGGAGAAGCTCCTACTTTTTCTGCTATTTCTTCTATTGTTGGTTCTCTTTTTAGCTCTTCTTTTAGTTTTTCATACGTTTCTTTAACTTTACTGATAAATAAAGACTCTTTAACAGGAATTCTAACAGCTCCTGTTTGCTGAAAAATAGTCTGCATTATAGCCTGTCTAATCCACCATACAGCATAAGAGATAAACTTAACATCTCTATCAGGATCAAAACGCTTAGCTGCCTCTATTAAACCTAGGTTTCCTGCAGCTATAAGATCAGTTAAAGGAACACCCCATCCAAGAAAGTTTTTTGCAACATTTATAACAAAACGCAAATTACCTTCAACAAGTTTTTTCATTGCTTCTTTATCACCTTTTTTAGCTTTAATAGCAAGCTCTTTTTCTTCTTCAGGAGTTAAAAGAGGGTGTTCTGCCATTTTCTGTATATAAAGATTTAAGGTTGTTTGCTCTTTATCTGTTGCCATTTTGCATCCCCTCTCTAAAAAAAGTTAGCAATAAATAATAATCATTACTAATAAAACGTGTATGATATAAATCAAAACCTGATAAATAAAGGTTATACTTTTAAAGTTAGAAGTTATATGTGAAAAATCAATGAAGAGAAGAGGAAGCTGATTTATGCTTCCTCTTTTTCTGGAATTTCTACTTCTATTCCAAGCTCTTCAAGCTGTTCTGGATATACATAATCAGGAGCATTTGTGAGAGGACAGTTCCCTTTTTGGGTTTTAGGGAATGCTATAACATCTCTGATACTTTCTGAACCTGTCATGAGAGCTAAAATTCTATCTAATCCAAAAGCAAGACCACCATGAGGCGGAGCTCCATATTTTAACGCATTAACAAGAAATCCAAATTTTTCGTGAGCTTCCTCTTCTGATATACCTAAAACCTTAAATACTTTTTCTTGAAGCTGACTTGTGTGAATACGTATAGAACCACCGCCAATCTCTTCACCGTTTAAAACAAGGTCATAAGCCCTTGCTTTTATAGATGTTGCAATATTTCTATCTTCTAAAGCTTTATCTAATTTTGGAATGTCCTCTTCTTTTGGACTTGTAAATGGATGGTGTAGAGCCACATATCTTCCCTCTTCTTCATCCCATTCAAGAAGTGGAAAGTCTACAATCCATAAAAAGTCCCATTTGCCTTCAGGAATTATATTTAGCTTATCTGCAATATGCTTTCTTAAAAATCCTAAAACTCTATGGGTTGTTTCATATTCATCAGCTATAAATACTAATAAGTCTCCTTTTTCTCCTTCCATCTTCTTTCTAAGTTCTTCTTTTTCCTCTTCTTTAAAGAACTTTGCTATTGGAGATTGCATTCCTTCTTCTGTTAGTTTTATCCAAGCCATTCCTTTTGCACCAAACTTTTTAGCATACTCTGTTAGATCGTCAATCTCTTTTCTAGAGAAAGAAGCTCCACCTTTTATAGTTAATCCTTTTACTATTCCACCTTTTTCTACGGTATCTCTAAACACCTTAAATTCAACTTTTTTAGCGAGATCAGATATATCTTTTAATTCCATTCCATATCTAACATCTGGTTTATCTGTTCCATACTTTTCCATTGCTTCTTGATACGTCATTCTTCTAAAAGGAAGCTTTAACTCTATTCCTAAAACCTTCTTGAATATGTAATGAACAAGTCCTTCAGAAATAGCCATTACATCTTCTTCATTCACAAAAGACATCTCAAAGTCTATCTGTGTAAATTCTGGCTGTCTATCTTTTCTTAAATCCTCATCTCTGAAACATTTAACAATTTGAAAGTATCTTTCTATGCCACCAACCATAAGTATCTGTTTAAAAAGTTGTGGAGACTGAGGAAGAGCGTAAAACTTTCCTTTTTCTAATCTTGATGGAACTAAGAAGTCTCTAGCTCCTTCAGGAGTAGATTTTGTTAGCATTGGCGTTTCTATTTCTAAAAATCCGTGTCCTGCAAGATACTCTCTTACAGCCTGGTAAACTTCATGTCTTAAGAGGAGATTTTTAAACATTGGGTTTCTTCTAATATCAAGGTATCTATACTTAAGTCTTACTTCTTCAGAAGCATTTATTTTATCTTCTATTGGGAAAGGTAAAACATCACACGTATTTAGAATAAGAATCTCATCTGCAGCAACTTCAATAGTTCCTGTACTTATTTTTGGATTTTCTGTTCCTTCTGGTCTTCTTTGAACCCTACCTTTCACTCCAACTACATACTCAGTTCTAATTCTTTTTGCTTTTTCATAAGCCTCTTTTGGACTTTTTGAAGGATCAACTACAACCTGAACAACACCTTCTCTATCTCTAAGGTTAATAAAAATGACTCCTCCGTGGTCTCTTACACTTGCAGCCCATCCAAGAAGCCTAACTTCATCTCCTATATTATTTTCAGTTAACTCTCCACAAAAGTAATCTCTTTTAAAATCTCCTAGATTATCAATCATCTAAAATCCCTCTCCTTATTTGTATTTTCAGAAAAAATTATTATATCATTGGGAAATTTTAAATATTAGCTTGGTTGAAAGCTCTTCTTTAAGAACATTTAATTATATGTCAAAAAAAATAAGGCAACCTGAAAGGTCACCTTACATTAAGAAAGAAGTAATTTTTTCCATGCTTCCAGTGAGTATTAAAAGACCTACAAGGATAAGAAGAAGTCCACCAATAATCTCTATTACAAGGAAGTATTTTCTCATAAAGTTAAAGAACCTGAAAAACTGATTTATTGCAAATGCCGTTATGATAAATGGAATTCCAAGTCCCATTGAGAACGCAAATAGAAGGATAACCCCTTGCATAACTGTTTCCTGCTGAGAAGCATATATAAGGATAGCTCCTAAGATTGGACCTATACAAGGTGTCCATCCAAAAGCAAAAGCCATTCCTACAATAAAAGCTCCAATAATACCTGGTGGCTTTTTCTTTACTTCAGTTGTTTTTTGTTGATAAAGAATTCTGTAAGCCCCTGAGTAGTAGAAGATGTAAAGAAGAACTGTTAAAACTATAAGAAGAAGATAATCATTAAAAATATCCTTAGTTGTTACATATCCATAACCATAAAGAAGGATAGAAATTCCAGCTATAACAGCTAGCCATGTTTTAACCTTTTCAGATTGAAATATACCTGTAAAGTGAATACCAAGGAGAATAACAAGAAGACCGGCTATTTTAGAGATTATTTCCTTATACTCCTGAAGTAGCTGACCAACTGCTGTTGAAGCAGCTCCTAAAGCTGTAAAAACAATAGAAAATCCAATAACAAAAGCTATTGCTGAGTAAACAACCTTAGGGTCAAACTTCCTCTCCTCTGTTGAACTTACAGAAACTCCTGAGATATAGGCAATATATCCTGGAATAATAGGAAGAACGCAAGGAGATAAAAAGGCTATAATCCCTGCTAAGAAAGCTGCCCATACAGATACATTTTCAACCATGGCTATTTTCCTTTAGAAATTTATTTATATATTTTTCTAACTTTTTTAACGGATAAGCTCCATACAGTATTTTACCAATAGTTAAGTCTTTTCTAAGGATATATATAACAGGAGTTCCTATAATCCTGTATTTAGCTTTTATTACATCATTCCCAATAAGAACAGGAATAAAAAAACCCCATTCTTCTTTTACTTTCTTTATCTTTTCTATATCCTTTTCATTAACTACAACAGCAAAAAATTTAACAGGTTTATCTTTATACTTCTCTGCTAGTAAAGACAAGTTAGGCAGTTCTTCTCTACAAACTCCACAGGTTGTAGACCAGAATATAAGAAAAACAACATTCCCTTTTAACTCTTCTAGCTTAACAGTATTCCCGTTTTCATCTTTTAGTTGAAACATATAAGGTTTTAAACCTTTTCCAAAGGAAAAACTGACAAAAGAAAAACTGCTAAGAAAAGTAAGGGAATATATTTTCTTAATCTCATAGCCTATCCTCTGCTGTTTTATTAATAAAAGTTACTATTAAGAAAAAAGTCAAAGTATGATTTAAGCTATAAAAACAAGTAGAATAAAGCTGTATAAAAGATTTTAAAAACCTAAATAAAGGTGAGATATGGAAATAGAAGTAAAGATAAAAAGGTTTGATGGTAAAGAAGAAAGAGTTGATACTTTCAATATGGAAATAGAAGATAGGACAACAGTTTTAGATGTTTTAATGAAGATAAAAGATTATCAAGACCCTTCTTTATCTTTTAGGGTTCAGTGTAGAGCTGCTATATGTGGAACATGTGCAGTAAAGATAGGAGAAAATCATTATCTAGCCTGCAAAACAAAAGTAAAAGATGTAGCACAGAATAACCAGCTTTTTATAGAACCTGCAGCAAATCTGCCAGTTATAAAAGACCTTGTTGTTGATCATGGAGAGTTTTTAGAAAAACTAAAAGATGCTAAAGCTTGGTTTATTCCTAAAGAGCCTTTTGAACCTGTGTATCCAGATGAATTAAAAGAGTTTGATAAAGAGACAGACTGTATCTTATGTGGTATTTGCTACTCAATGTGTCCTGTTTTTCAGACAGGACAACCTTTTGGGGGTCCTATAAACTTTGTGAAGATATACAGATTTTGGAAAGATAAAAATGATGCTTTAAAAGATGAAAGAATTGTTATTGCAGATAAAAACCATATAACAAACTGTGTTCACTGTAAGTACTGCACATTCTCCTGCCCTAAAGAGATACCTGTTGAGCAGGATATTATGAAGATGGAGTTTTACGGAAAACAGAAAGGTTTAATAAAACAGTCTCAGGAAGGATTTGGTTTTGGTGGTGGTTTTTCAACACCCTTTGGGTTTTAACTTTTAGATGACAACGTATAAAACCTGTAGAAAGCTCCTTTTTTCTTAAGGAGCTTCTCTTTTGTTCCCTCTTCTACAATTCTTCCTCTTTCCATTACAACAATCTTGCTAGCTATATCAACAATCTGTAGCCTGTGGGTTATCATTATAATCGTTTTTTCTTTAAAGTGTTCCTTTATCTCTTCCATTACATACTCTTCTGTCTCAACATCTAGAGCAGATGTTCCTTCATCTATTATTAGAATGTCAGGATTTTTTAGAAAAATTCTAGCAATAGCTATTCTCTGTCTCTCTCCCCCTGAAAGTCTTGAGCCTTTTTCTCCTAAAACAGTATCAAGTCCCTTCTCTAATCTAAAAACAAAGTCTGCTTTTGCTTTTTTTAAAGCTTCTATAAGTTCTTCTTCTGTTGCATCAGGTTTTGCTATAAGAAGGTTATTTCTCAGTGTATCGTTAAATATAAAAACTTCTTGGGAAATCATACCTATATGTTTTCTAAGGGATGAAACCTTGTAGTTTCTTAGCTCTTTTCCATCAATCAAAACCTCTCCCTGATAATTCTTTATAAGAGCAGGCAGTATCTTCACGAGGGTAGATTTTCCTGAGCCTG
Source organism: Persephonella sp. (assembly GCA_027081375.1). Lineage (GTDB taxonomy): Bacteria > Aquificota > Aquificia > Aquificales > Hydrogenothermaceae > JAADDV01. Next base: position 22 of record JALWKR010000068.1, on the reverse strand, counting down.
TTAAACCTACTATAGAAACTTT
>JALWKR010000067.1 GCA_027081375.1 Persephonella sp. | reverse complement strand
CGCAGGTTCTTGCTTTTTTAACATTTGGTTCCAAATTTTTCTTACTTATACCACATATAGTATAGGATAATGAACGATTAAAAGCAAGTTGTAAAAGTTTAACTTGAAAAACATATAGTCAAATGGTAGTTTATTGTCGTTTACTTCGTAAACGACCACTTTTGTATCTCCTCACTAAAGTGAGGAGGATTAAAAGCGTGGGTTATCCTAAAAGCAGGAAGTTTTAGAAACTTCCTGCCTTCTCAAAGGATTTTCCTTCTGTAATAAGCTTTCTATTTAACTTTTTTACCATTTCTTCATCTTTTCCTGGAGCTCTTCCAGCTCTTGTAAGATAACCTCCTGCCATAAGACAGTTTGCTATTTCCATAGCTGTATCATGGTATTTCCCAAGATTTTGTTCTCTACCGCCACACAGCCTAAGCTCTGACCAAGGATTAAATACTTTAAACAAAGATATTATTTTTAAGCATCTTTCAGGAGTAAGCTTTTTTGCATCTTCTAAAGGTGTTCCAGGAATAGGAATTAAAAAGTTCAAAGGAATAGAATCAACCTTTAATTGCCTGTATGTCATAGCTAAATCTACTATATCTTCATCTGTTTCTCCTAGTCCAAAAATCCCACCAGTACAGGTTGAAAGACCAACTTTCTGAATATTTTTTATAGTTTCATACCTTTCTTCCCATGGATGAGTTGTTACAATGTTAGGGAAAAACCTTTTTGAAGTTTCAAGGTTATGATTAACTCTATCAACCCCTGCATCCTTTAATTTCTTTAAAGATTTTTCATCTATAGAGCCTAGAGATACACATACCTTAATAGGATATCTTTCTCTTATTTCTTTTACAGCATCAGCTATCTGCTCTACTTCTTCTTCTGAAGCTCTTCTTCCACTTGTAACAATACAGTATCTATTTGCGTTAATAGAAACTGCCTTTTCTGCACCTTCTAGAAGCTCCTTCTTAGAAACTAGAGGATAAGCATTTATTGGAGTTGGATACTTAGAAGATTGGGCACAGAAAGAACAGTCTTCACTGCAGGCTCCATTTTTAGCATTAATAAGGGAACAAAATTCCACCTGATTTCCAAAAACAGCTTCTCTTATCTTTTTAACTTCTTCTATAAGCTGGTCTATAAGCTCATCAGGATAGTTTAAGATAAATAAACCATCTTCAAAGGTTATTTGTTCTCCATTTAAACTTCTATCTACAATTTCTCTTAATTTTTCTCTCATAACTTTCTCCGTTAACTAAAAATTTTTCTATAGTTTACCATATACAAAAAATATATTTTTGATATAAAAAAATCATAGGAAAAAAAGAGATTGTTAGATAATTTGGATTATCATATTTTGGAAAAAATAAATGAAAGAGGGAAAGAATGATTCAGGATAAAGAGCTTTTAGAGAGAAAAAATGAGATTTTAAAAAACTACTTTGAAAAAAAAGAAAGTTTAATAGAAGCTCATAGAAAAGGTGCTAGAGGATTAGATACAGTAAGAGCTTTATCAGACTTAACAGATGAAACTATAAAAAATTTAGCAGATATATCTTTTACAAATCCTGAAAGTGTTTCTATTGTTGTTCTTGGTGGATATGGAAGAAGGGAACTGTGTTTTAAATCTGATATAGACCTGTCTCTTGTTTGTAAGTGTGATAATCTTGAGCAGTTAAAAGAGGATATAGAGAAGTTTTACTACGCCCTTTTAGATCTAAAAGTAGATATTGGATTTTCTCCAAGAAGCATAAATAACTTTATAGAACTTGCACAGGAAGATTTAACAGTAGCAACATCTCTTCTTCAAGGAAGATTTTTATTTGGAAATGAAGAGATATACATAAGCCTTCAGGAAAACTTTAAAAAGCTAATTCGCTCTAAGAAGAGAGCTTATATTGATGCAACTTTAAGAGCAAGAAAAATGAGATATCAGAAAACAGGTTCATCTATATATATGATGGAACCTCATATAAAAGAGGGAGAAGGTGGTTTAAGGGATGTTCATGAGGTTTACTGGATAGCAAAAGTTTTAGACGATGTGGAAAGCTACAGATATTTTGTTGAAAAGGAAATTATCTTAGAAGAAGAGTATCAGGAGCTTATAAAAGCATATGATTTTCTCTTAAGAATAAGAAATGAGATGCACCTGATATGTAACAAAAAATGTGATGTTCTTGTTAGACCTCTTCAGGAGGAAATTGCAAAAAGATTAGGATTTCTAGAGGGAAGTTACGACCTTGAAAAGCTTAGAGAAAGTGTTGAAAAGATGATGAAACTCTATTACTTAAACGCTAAATCAATAAACACTATAACTAGAAGAATACTAAAGTCATTAACAGAAGAAAAAGACTTTGAGATTATGGAGCCTATAGATGACACTTTTTCAAGAAACTCCTTTGAACTTGATGTTTTTAATAAAGAAAAGTTTGAAAAAGACCATAAAAACATATTAAAAGCTTTTTTATATCTTAAGCAGTACAATCTAGACTTTTCTCCTGACCTTGAATTCTTAATAAGGAAAAATGAGAAAAAACTTAAAGACCATATTGATGACCCTGAGGTTAAAAAACTTGTAAGGAGTATTTTCTCTGATGTAAATAATCTCCCTAAAACATTAAGAAGAATGCAGGATTTTTATGTTCTTGATGAGCTTATTCCAGAGTTTGGATATCAAAGGTGTCACTTTCAGTATGACGCTTACCACAAGTACACAACTGATGCCCATGCTATAAAAGCTGTTGAAGAACTTGAAATGTTAAAAAAGATAGATCATCCCCACAGGAAGATGATGTATGAGTTATACAAGGAAATAGAAAGAAAAGATCTTCTTATATGGGCTGTATTTTTACACGATATAGGTAAAGGTCATAAAGAAGATCATTCTGTTCTTGGAGAAAAAATGGCAAGGGAAATTCTCCTTAGATTTGGATATTCAAGGAGAGATGCAAATATTGTTGCTTTTCTTGTTAGACACCATCTTGATATGGCAAAAATATCCCAGAGAAGGAACCTTCACGATCCTAAGGTTATAGAAGAGTTTGCAAAAACAATTAAAAACAAAGAACTTCTTAAGATGTTAACTGTATTAACGTGGTGTGATGCCAATGCAGTAGGACCAGAAGTTTGGAATGAATGGAAAAACTCTCTTCTCTGGGAACTATTTTACAAAACCCTTGAAGTTTTAGGAGAAGAAGTTTCTACAGAAGAGATATTTAAGAAAAAGTTAGAAGATAAAAGAAAAAAGCTTAAAGCTTTACTTACAGAAGAATTTGGAGAGGAAAAAGCTCAGTTCCATCTAAAAAGATTTTCAAATTACTACATACTATCAACACCTTTAGATGATATGCTTAAGCATATAAAACTTGAAGAACAGTATTTTAAAACTGGAAAACCTCAGTTTTTCTTTGATAAGAACTATGGACTTGGAATATCAGAGCTTATTATTGTTGTGGACAGTAAAAAAGTAGCAAAACCTCTTCTTGTTGTAACAGGTATTTTTAGCTATATGGGAATAAATATTCTCTCTGTTTACAGTTATATGAGAAAAGATGGCGTTGTTGTTATTGATCTTCAGCTTTCAACTTCAGCTTTAGAAGTTGTAGAAGAGGATAAATTCCATAAGTTCAAAGAAATATTCTCAAGATATATAAATGGGGAAATATCTCTTGAAGATCTATCTGTTAGCAAATCCTCAGGTTTTAAAGCATCAGTACTTCCACCACCTACCTTTGTAAAAATAGATAACGAAATGTCTGATTCTTACACAATATTTGATGTATCTGGTGCTGACAGGATAGGTCTTTTATTTGACATATTTAAAGTTTTTGACAAATACAACATATACGTTCATATAGTAAAAGTTACAACTCAAGGAGAAAGAATAAGAGACGCCTTCTATGTTAGAACAGCAAATAAAGAAAAAATAAAAGATGAAAAAATTTTAAAGGATATAAAAGAGGACATTCTAAAGGTTCTTCAAACTGATTACAAATAGGATTTAAGATGAAAAAGATATACAAATATGAAAATGGAATACAGTGTATCCTTACAGATGAAGGAACTCACGCCAAACTTATTGTGAAAAATGAGTTCCATAAAATAGAGATAACTCATGCTGATATAGGATTTTTATATGAAATGAAAGAAAACTATGTAGAAGCATTTAAGAAGTTTTTGGAAAAGGAAGAAATCTTTAAACTTAAGAAGATGTTAGATTAATGTTTTGCAGAGGCTGGATGTTTGTCTGGCTTCTGTTTAGAATAAAACATTAGTTGATCTATTAGCTCTTTTAAAACTACTGATGAAACTTTTCCTCCTCCTATATGTTCCCATTTGTAAACTTTTTGAGGTTCATTTGCAAAGACAACAATAGTGTATTTAGGTTTATCAACAGGGAAAAATCCTGCAAACCACGTATAGTACTTTGTTTTTGATAATGATTTAGTTTTAGGATCATACTTCTGGGCTGTTCCTGTCTTTCCTGCTACAGTATAAAACTCAGACTTACCTGACTTTGCAGTTCCTTCTTCAACAACCAGTTTTAAAACTTCTTTTAACTTTTTTACAGTATCATCTTCTAAAACTTTTCTTACAATCTTTACAGGAATTTCTTCTCTTTCTCCTGTTTCAGCATTTATAAATGCTTTCTCAAGTCTAGGTTTTAGAAGATAACCTCCATTTGCTATAGCTGAATACGCCATTGCTATCTGTATTGGAGATGCAATCCATGACTGTCCTATTGACATGTAGGCAACTTGAGCTTTTCCGTAGACTTTTCTTATAATTCCTGAAGCCTCTCCAGGAAAAGTTTTTGTAGATTTACCAAATCCAAACTTTAGAAAGTTTTTATAAATCTCATCTTTATCTAGTTCTAAGGCTATTTTTATAATACCAACATTTGATGAATGTATAATAATCTCTTCAGGGGTTAGATACTTAAATCTAGCGTGGTCTCTTATTATTCTTCTACCTATCTTTATATAACCATTTCCACAATAGTATTTATCTTTTAATATTCCTTTCTTATAAGCAAGGGCAAAAACAAAAGGCTTAGCTAAAGATCCAGGCTCATAGGCATTTTGAAAAATTATATTTTTATGGTATCTGTAACGCCAGTATTTGTTAGGATTGTAGTTAGGATATGTAGCTGCAGCAAGAATATCTCCTGTATTTGGATCAACAATCAAAACTGCTGCTTCTTTTGGTTTTCTAAGTTCAACAAGTTTTTTTAAAGCTGTTTCAGCCATAAATTGAATATTTTTGTCTATTGATATCTCTACGTTATACTGAACATCTGAGATTTCCTCTTTTTCAATAGTAAAAGGATTTCCTGCAGCATCTTTCATCAGTAATATTTTCCCTATACCACCTCCTAGTTTATCATTTAACTTGTACTCTAATCCTTCCATTCCTTTTCCTGTTTTTCTATTTACAAAACCAATAGTGGTTCCAGCAAGGGAATCAAAAGGATAAAATCTTTTTGAACTATCTATTATTCCAAAGTTCCATGCTTCAAGGTCTTTCCTAAGTTTTAAGAGCTGATCTTTGTATTTTTTATCAACATTTTCAGCAAGAATTACATAGTTTTTGTGTCTCTTTAGCTTTCTCAGGATTTTCCACTTAGAAATGTGAATAATTTCTGATATTCCTTTTGCAAGTTCTTCTTTTTGAGTATCAGTTAGATACTTTGGGATTGCAAAAAGATTTATAGTTGGAACACTTATAGCAAAAATGTCCCCATTTTTATCAAAGATACTTCCTCTAGGAAGTATAATATTTTCCTTTGTATAGTACTGTCTTTCTATATATTTTATGTATTTTTCTCTATTTAAAAGTTGAATATCTATCAGTCTTAGCCAGACTAAAAAAAATAAAAAAGTGAGAAATCCAGCAGTTATGTATACCCGTGTTTTATTCATTAGAAGTTTTTATAAAATGAACATTTTTTAAGTCCACTTTTTTCATATCTAACTTTTGGGTTGCTATTTTGTATATCCTTTTTGGAGATGATAAAACAGCTTTTTGTTTTTTTAACTGCATATTTTCAGCTAAAAGATAGCTTTTTTGTTTATTTAAGCCTATAATCTCTTTTTCTAGTTTAAAATATTGAAAGTTATAAAAGATTGTAAAACCAAAAGATACTAAAATTATAAACCAGTATTTTATGTATTTTGTAATTAGCTGAAAATCTCTTTTTATTTCTGTAAGAGAGTCTTTCAGATACTCTTTAAAAACCATATTACACCTCTTTTATAACTTTCCAGCAACTCTTAATTTTGCACTTCTTGAGGGAGGATTTTCTTTAAGTTCTTCCTCCCCTGGTGTAATAGGTTTTTTCGTCAATATCTCTAATTTCTTTAGCTTCTTCCCTTCTTTAAAGATATTTTTAACAATTCTGTCTTCTAGAGAATGAAAAGATATAACCTGAATTATTCCACCTGTTTCTAATCTATCAATGGCTTTAGTTATACCTTCTTTAATCTCATCAAGTTCATTATTTACTTCAATTCTTATAGCCTGAAATGTCTTTGTTGCAGGATGAATTTTTCCTCTTCTTAAGGAGGGAGGGTATACTCTGGAAACAATATCTGCAAGTTCCTTTGTTGTTTCTATTTTTTTCTTTTTTCTTTCTTCAACAATAGCTGATGCTATTTTTTTATAAAATTTTTCTTCTCCATACTCTTTTAGTATTTTTTCCAGCATTGGTTTAGGATAAGTGTTCACTACATCATAAGCTCTAAGATGCTGGGATCTATCCATTCTCATATCAAGAAATTCTTCCCTTTGAAAAGAAAAACCTCTCTCTGTTTTCAACTGAAACATAGAAACCCCAAGGTCAAATAAAAATCCTGAAACTTTATCTATATGAAGATTAT
>JALWKR010000066.1:15471-24677 GCA_027081375.1 Persephonella sp. | reverse complement strand
CATTATCAATAACAATATCACCGTTAAAGTGAATACCAAATCTTTCAGAAAGAGAATTACAGGTATCTGCTATTTTGTCTTCATTTTTATAGTAGCCAAAAATTCCAACAGTTTTTCCTTTCTTTACTAATTCTTCTATAAAGTCTACTTCGTCTCCTGTAAATGGAATTTCAGGATAGTTAAAAATAATAGTGTCGTAATCAGCAAACTTTTCTACTTCGTCTACTTCATCAATCTGAATACCTGCCTCTTTTGCATATCTCTGAAGTTTTGAAAAATAGTAGTGGTCAGAGATAATAAACTCCTGATGTGCCACACTCCATGCTACTTTTCTCATGGTTCCTCCTTTTATAGTTTTTAAATTTTTATCTTATCTTTTAGAATATCAGGAATATGATTTTTTATCATTTCTAAAAACTCTTTTTCATCTATTATACGGATACCTAGGTTCTGTGCTTTTTTAAGTTTTGATCCTGGGTTTTCTCCAACTACTAGAAAATCTGTTTTTTTACTTACAGAGTTTGTAGTTTTTCCTCCTAAAGCTTCAACAATCTCCTGAGCAACATCTCTAGAACAACAGCTTAATGTTCCTGTAAAAACAAATGTTTTTCCTTGAAGTACGTTTTCTTCAGCTTTTTCTTCCTTACATGTTCTTACTCCAAGCTCTTTTAGCTCATATATCATCTTTACATTCTCTTCATTGTGGAAAAAGTCATATATACTGTGGGCTACAACATAACCAATATCAGGAAGTTTTTCTAAATCTTCAACAGACCAGTCCTTTAAATCTTCTACACATTTTATATGTTCAGCTAAGGTTCTTGCTGTAACTTTACCAACATATCTTATAGAAAGCCCAGTAATAAGCCTGTGTATAGGTCTGTTTTTAGACTCTTCTATAGCTTTCCTTAAATTTTCAACAGATTTTTCTCCCCAACCTTCTAGCTGTTTTATCTTTTCGTAAGGTAGTCTGTATATATCTGGAATTCTTTTTAAAAAACCAAGTTTATAAAACTTTTTAACTGTGTTTAGACCTAAACCTCTTATATCCATTGCATCTTTAGATGCAAAGTAAGCAATTCTTTCAATCACCTGAGCAGGACAGTTTGCATTTACACATCTCCATACAGCTTCTCCAGGAAGTTTTACAAGAGGAGATCCACATGATGGACAGTTTTTAGGAAAGACAATAGGTTTTTCTTTTCCTGTTCTTGCTTCTTTTATAACTTTTACTATGTAAGGAATAACATCTCCAGCTCTTTCAACTAAAACCATATCCCCTATACGAATATCCTTTTCTCTAATAAAATCCTCATTTATAAGAGATACTGAGGAAACAGTAACTCCTCCTATTTCCACAGGTTCAAGTTTTGCAACAGGGGTTACGGCACCTGTTCTTCCAACCTGAAAAACAACATCTATTATTCTTGTGGTAGCTTGTTTTGCTCTAAACTTATAGGCAATAGCCCATCTTGGATGATGAGAGGTCATACCTAATTTTGAATAAAGGGAAATATCATTTACTTTTATTACCATTCCGTCAATTTCATATGGATAGCTATCTCTTTTTTCTTCCCACTCCTTGCAGTAGTTTATAACTTCATCAATATCTTTACACAGCTTTATTTCCTTTTCTGGAATTGGAGTTCTAAAGCCTAAAGAATAAAGCATTTTGATAGCGTCATAATGGTATCTTATTTTACTTCCAAGAAGGTTTTCTCCTTTTTCATCAACAGCATATGTTATCTGATAGACAAATGCTTCAAGTTTTCTTTTCGCTACCTCTTTTGGATTTTGAAGTCTTAAAGAACCTGCAGCAGCATTACGGGGATTAGCAAAGGGAGGAAGTCCTTCTTCTAGCCTTTCCTCATTTAGTTTTTTAAATACTTCTTTATTCATTAAAACTTCGCCACGTATCTCTATTGTTTTTATCCCAAAGCGTTTAAAGTCTGCTGTTAGAGGAATTGTTTTTATTGTTTTTAAATTTGGAGTAATATCCTCTCCAACAATTCCATCTCCCCTTGTAGCTCCTCTTATAAAAACATTATCTTCATAGACCAAGGAAATTCCTGCTCCATCAAATTTTGGCTCAACAGCATACTCAACATGAGACAGTCCTGTTAACTCTTTAACTCTTCTATCAAAATCTCTAAGATCTTCTTCATTATAAGAGTTATCAAGGGAAAGCATAGGAGCTAGATGTCTTACTTCAGGAAACTCTTTTGTAAGTCCTGATGCTACTCTCTGAGTAGGTGAGTCTGGGGTTATAAGTTCAGGCCACTTCTTTTCTATATCTTTTAATAGGTGAAAGAGTTTGTCGTATTCATAGTCTGAAATAACAGGATTTGCAAGTACATAGTATCTCCAGTCATGGTATCTTATAACTTCTCTCAGCTCCTGAGCAATTTTCTCTGCTTCTTCTTTGTTTTTTATATCTTCAATAGAAATCTTTAATAATTTTTTTGTTTTTTCTATAAGCTCTCTTTCTTTTTCTGGAGTATACATTTTTTTACTCCTGTATTTTTTTTCTTTTAATAACAACAACATATTTTGTGGAGAAAGGATGAATATCTATAGAAACAAATACCTTCTTAAAAAATTCTCCTTCTCTATATTCAATTGAAGATATTTTACCTATTGGAATACCTTCTGGATAAGAACCGTCTACATCGGCAGTTTCAACAATATCACCAATTCTTATATCCTGCTCTGGCATAACCAGTTTTAAAATACCCCTGTTACTATCGTAACCTTGATAAAAAACTACCTCTTTTGTTTTTCTAGTCCTAGCTGTGATTTTAAAGTTTCTATCTGAGATAAGTAAAACTTTAGAGGAAAATTTGCCTACTTCAAAAATCATCCCAAATAGATTACCATTTGCTACAACAAGGTCTCCTTTGGAAATATTATTCTTTTCTCCTGCATTAATAAAAACCACTTTAGAAAGATTATCTGGAGAGTATCCTATAATCTTTGCTGATATGTATTCATAATCAGGAAAAAGAGTAGCAAAATTTGCAATCTCTCTAAGCCTTTGATTTTCAAGTTCTAGAAATCTTAAAGAAACAATTTCTGCTTTTAAGATTTCAAGTTTTTCCTTAAGTTTTCTGTTTTCTTCTATTAGAGAATATTTATCTTTTATTAACTGTGTTGTATTTTCTATCTTTTCTGAAATGCTCTCAAGTCCTGAAAGAAAAGGATATGCAGCATCATACAATAGTCCTCTGAATTTAGGAACAAATAGATAAAGAATTACAACAAGAATAATAAAAAACAAAAATAAAAAAGTTGTCTTTTTTTTCATTATTAAGTTTAATCAAAAGAAACCTTTTTAATAAGTTCTATATCATCAAGGGATATTCCTATACCTTTTGCAACAGCTGTTAAAGGCTCATCACAGTAATAAACAGGTAAATCTGTTTCCTCTCTTAATCTCTTATCTAAACCATATAAAAGGGAACCTCCACCAGCTAAAACAATACCTCTTTCAACAATATCAGCTGCAAGCTCAGGAGGAGTTTTTTCTAAAGCAGTTCTAACAGCATTAACAATATTAGAAACAACATCTTCTAAAGCTTCCCTTATTTCTCCTCCTTTTATTATTGCACTTCTTGGCATACCTGTCATATCTCTTCCTCTAATTTCCATCTCCTGATTATCTCTTTCTGTTGGATATGCAGAACCTAGTTTTACTTTTATTTTTTCAGCTGTTTGCTCTCCAATAAGGATGTGATGGGCTCTTTTTAAGTGTTGAATAATAGCAGAGTTCATTTCATCCCCAGCAAGTCTTATAGAAGTAGAGAGAACTAACCCTGAAAGAGAAATAACTGCTATTTCAGAAGTACCTCCTCCTATATCAACAATCATATTTCCACCTGGTAGCTGTATAGGTAAACCTGCTCCAATAGCTGCTGCCATTGGTTCTGCTATAAGGAATACTTCTCTTGCTCCTGCCTGTTTTGCAGCGTCTATTACTGCCCTTTTTTCAACAGTAGTAATTCCAGAAGGAACACCTACTATTATTCTTGGTCTAGGTTTCAAAAGCTTTGTTATAGCTGTATCTTCATGAACTTTTTTTATAAAATGCTTAAGCATCTCCTGGGTTACATCAAAATCAGCTATAACACCATCTTTTAAAGGTCTTACAATCTGTATATTCTCTGGAGTTTTTCCTATCATAGATTTAGCATCTTTACCTACAGCTATAACTTTTTTTGTATTTCTATCTATAGCAACAATAGAAGGCTCAGATAAAACAATACCTTTTCCTCTTACAAAAACAAGGGTATTAGCAGTTCCAAGATCTATTCCAATATCGTTTGAAAACATACCAAGGGCGTAATTCAAAAGATTACTTCCAAACATTGGTCCTCCTAAATAAAATCATAAAGATTATTGAAAAAATATATTATAAACTATTAATAAAATTATTTTTCACAAGCGGAGGAAACTCATGTTTAAAGGCTCTTTGGTAGCACTAATCACGCCGTTTAAAGATGGAAATATAGATAAAGTATCTTTAAAGAGATTAATAGATTTTCATGTTGAAAATGGAACAGATGCAATAGTTGTAGCTGGGACAACAGGAGAATCAGCTACGTTAACCTTTTCTGAACATGAGGAACTTATAAATCTTGCTGTTGAATATGCAGATAAAAGAATTCCTATAGTTGCAGGAACAGGAGCAAATGCTACTCATGAAGCTATAGCGTTAACAAAGGCAGCAGAAAAAGCAGGAGCAGATGGTTCTCTGCAAATTGTTCCTTATTACAACAAACCTACTCAAGAAGGTATATACCAACACTTTAAGGCCATTGCTGAAGAAACAAACATTCCATTAATTCTGTACAATATTCCATCTAGAACAGGAGTAGATATGCTCCCTGAAACCTTTGCAAGACTATATGCTGATTTTCCAAATGTAATAGGTATAAAAGAGGCAACAGGAAATGTTGCAAGGGTTTCAGAGATGATAAGTTTAACAAATCCAGATGTTATTATACTTTCTGGAGATGATGCTCTTACAATTCCTATGATGTCTGTAGGAGCAAAAGGAGTTATCTCCGTTGCTAATAATATTGTTCCTAAAGATATAGCTGAAATGTGTAGACTTGCCCTTGAAGGAAAGTTTGAAGAAGCTAGAAAAATTCACGACAAGTACTGGAAGCTGTTTAAAGCATTGTTTATTGAAACAAATCCTATTCCTGTAAAAACTGCGGCATATCTAATGAAGCTTATTGATGATTTAGAGTTAAGACTTCCTTTATACTACATGAAACCAGAAAATGAAGAAAAACTCAAAAATGTCCTTAAAGAGTATAATCTTATATAGTCAATTTGCATTTCTGCAAAAATGCCAAGCTCCTTTTAAAAAGGGGCTTTTTTCTGCTTATCATTTTTTAGGCATTAATTTTGCAAAATAAACAGACTGTTTATTTTTCTTCAGGAGGATATTTTGAGAATAGGTATTGTTGGAACAGGAAATATGGGTTCCCATTATGTAAAAAAAGCCGATATTCTAGGATATGATACTGTCCTGATAGATAAAGATGAAAATCAGTTAAAAAAACATCCAGATAGATTTAAAAAATATACAGATTTAGAAGAAGCCTTAAAAAATGAAGAATTAGATTTTCTTTTCATAGCTACAGATCCAAGATCCCATATTCCTTTAGCGAAAAAGGCTTTAGAAAGAGAAATAAATGTTATGGTTGAAAAACCTCCTTCTATTGACCCTTTACAGTTAGAGGAAGCGATAGATCTAGCCCAGAGGAAAAATGTATTTTTGGGAGTATCTGAGATAGAACTTCGTTCAAGCAGTATTAGAAATCTAAAAAAAGAAGATAAAGTTTATCAGGTTGAAGCATACCGTTTAAATCTTAGAAGCGGATATATAAATCCTTTCTATGACCTTGCTTGGCATGATTTGTATATCTTTAGTTACTTATTTGGAGATGTAAAAATAAAAAAGGTTATTGATAAAGGTAATATTTTTGAAGTTTTTGGAGAAACTCCAGAAAATGAATTTTTCCTTCAGGTTGCGTGGAATAATCCTTATGTAAGAAGGGAATGGATACTGAAAAGTGATAAAGGAAATACTATTCTTAATTTTGTTGAAGATCTAATTAAGTACCCCTCAGGAGAAGTAGTTCAAAAAGATAATGTTGATAAGCTAGAATTAATGATAAAAGAGTTTATTCAAAATCCTTCTTTTGACAGCTCATTTAGAGCTTTAAATATACTTAAAGAATTTAAAAAATTTTCATAAAGGAGTGGAGCATTGATACCAATTATAAAGCCTGCCTTTGGACCAGAAGAAGAAAAAACTGTTTTAGAGATTATAAGAAGCGGTCAGATTACTAGAGGAAAATGGACATTAAAGTTTAAAGAAGCATTTAGAGATTATATAGATACAGGATTTTGTCATCCTGTTTGTAGTGGAACTGCAGCTCTTTATATAGCTTTAAAAGCTTTAGGGGTAAACTCAAAAGAAGATAAAGTTGTAGTTCCTGCAATGAGTTTTATGGCAACAATAGATGCAGTTATTCTTGCAGGAGGTACTCCTATTGTATGTGATATAGGAGAAGATTACTGTATGGATGTAAATTCTCTAGAAGAAGCTATTGAAAAATATAATCCAAAAGTAGTTATTCCTGTTCACTTGTTTGGTCAGCCAGCTGATATGGATCCAATAAAGAAAATATGTAAAGAAAAAGGTATTATTATTCTAGAAGATGCAGCACAATCTCATGGTGCTGAGTACAAAGGTGTAAAAACAGGAAAACTTGGGGATATATCAGCTTTTAGCTTTTATGCTTCAAAAAATGTAGCTATGGGAGAAGGTGGAGCAATTCTCACAGAAGATCCAGACCTTGATGAAAAAATTTCCAACTGGATAGAATTTGGGGATCATCCAGCGTTAAACTTAAGAATAACAGAATTTCAAGCAGGGATAGGCTACTGGCAGCTTCAAAAACTTGATGAAAATAATGATAGAAGAAGAAAAATAGCACGAATATATAACGAAGAATTTAAAGATCTTCCAGGTTTAATAATTCCAAAAGAGTTTGAAAACAGAAAACATGTTTACCATATATACGCTTTAAGGCATCCAAACAGAAATGAAATTGTTGAAAAGCTTATACAGGAAGGGATAGGTGCAAGGATATATTATGAGTACACACTGCACCAACTTAGGAATGCCCAACATGTAGACTGTTCTTTTGCTGAGGATTTAACAAAAGAGATATTTGCAATTCCTATATATCCTGCTTTAACTAATAAAGAGGTTGATTTCATTGTTGAAACAGTTAAAAAAGTAGTTCAAAATGTATAAATAACACTGCTTTGGGGGAATTTCATGCTTGATTTAAGAACTATAGAAGGAAAGTTATCTGCAGAAAACCTTAGATTTGCTATTATTGTTGGAAGATTTAATAATCTGATAACAGAAAAGCTCTTAGAAGGGGCTATTGACTGCATTATAAGACACGGTGGTTTAGAAGATAACATAACAATCATAAGAGTTCCTGGTTCCTTTGAAATACCTTTAGTTGCTAAAAAAGCAGCAAAGTCAGGAAACTTTGATGCAGTTATATGTTTAGGTGCTGTGATAAGAGGAGCAACTCCTCATTTTGATTACGTAGCAAGTGAAGTTACAAAAGGAATTGCTCAGGTATCTTTAGAAACAGAAATTCCTATTGCATACGGTATATTAACAACTGACACAATTGAGCAGGCCATTGAAAGAGCAGGAACAAAAATGGGAAATAAAGGTTTTGATGCTGCTTTAACAGCTATAGAAATGGCAAATCTTATTGATGAGATTGTGTAATGGGTAGATTTAGGAAAAAGGCTAGAGAAATAGCTTTTAGGACACTTTATACATATGACCTGAAAGGTGGAGATATATTTGAAATTCTTGAAGAACATATAAAAGATGTAAGAGATAAATTGTCTCCACAAACTCTTGATTATGCTTATAAACTTGTGAAAAATACAGAAGAGCATCTTGACGAGATAGACAAAATAATAAAAGAACACTTAAAAAACTGGAGATTTGAACGTTTAGGATATATAGAAAGGGCACTCCTTAGACTTGGGACATATGAACTTATATTTGATGATGAAGTAAAAGATAAAGGAAGAGTTTTTATAGATATATTAGATCTAACAGACTGCTATCTGAATAATCCTGATAGCGTAAAATTCATAAATGGAGTTTTAAGTGCTATATACAAAGAATACAAAAAAGATGAAGAAAAACATAAAAATGAGAATAAAGAGTATGATAAAAAGAGTGAAGAAAGCTTAGAGATTAATGTTTCAAAAGAAGAGGATTAAATGAGAATTGCCTATATATCTGACCTTCACTCAAACTTTTTTGCAGTTGAAGCCCTTGAAAAAGATTTAAAAACTCAAGGTATTGATGAAATCAGGTGTCTTGGAGATATACTAAATTTTGGCTCTAAACCTGTAGAGACACTTCAATGGGTAAAAGAGAACTGCAGTATTGTCTTAAAAGGAGAACATGATGCTTTTATAGCAGGGATAGATGGATTTTATCTATCAAACCCAATGGCTATAAAGGCTGCAGACTGGACATACGATTTTTTAAAAGATGAAGATTTTTCATATATAGAAAATCTACCTCTAGATTATGAAGATGAAAACGTTATTCTTACCCATGATGAGCCTTCAGTTCCTGGAAGTATGGCTTTTGTTTCCTCTGTAAAATCTGCAAGAGACACAATGACATGCTATCCTGAGAGTAAAATATGTTTTTACGGACATGTCCATATACCTTTGATATTTGTAAAACAAAAAGATGGAAGTGTATTTTTAGCTGAAACAGAAGAATACCACCTAAAACCTGATGAACAATATCTAATATCTGTTGGAAGTGTAGGGCAACCTAAAGAAAAAGATCCAAGGCTTACATATGTGATACATGATACAGATAAAAATAAAATTATAGTAAGGCGGGTAGAGTACGATTATAAAAAAGCAGCTGAAGATATTATTCAAAAAGGTTTACCAGAGATATTTGCAAGACTTTTAACAAAGGAATTTTTACACCATAAATGAGACTGGAACTTTTAAGAAAAATATTTCATATAGTTTCTATACTTTTATTACTGGTACCTTTAAAACTTTTTGGTAAATTTTCTATTACAATTTTAATGTTTTTAATGCTTTTAATATTC
>JALWKR010000066.1:0-15461 GCA_027081375.1 Persephonella sp. | reverse complement strand
TTTTTATATTATCTTTCCAAATAAATTTCTGCAATAGTATTATCATTCTTTATGCTTCTATTTTTATTTTCAAGTAAGTGTATAAGCATAACTATTACCAACTTTAAATAAATATAGTTTTGAAATGAATGATTTTTGTAATTTTAATGTTTTTAATGCTTTTAATATTCTTTCCTATATCTTACTTTAGAATAAAAAATAAACTAACATACCCTTTCTGGAAGCTGTTAGAATACGTAGAAAGACAGCAAAACTGGGAAACTATCCCAGGAAAACAGGCTTTTTCGCTAGCAGTAGGTCTTATTATAGTATCTTTACTTTTTTCTGAAAAAGAGTTAGAAGTTGCTATTATTTCAACAGCTATTTATGACGGTGTTGCAACAATAGTAGGTAAACTATCTGGCAAGCACAAAGTTCCATTTACAAAGAAAAGTGTTGAAGGAACATTAGCAGGGATAATAATAAACTCTCTGTTTTTACTATTGATTTTACCAGTATGGAAATCTATTTTTATATCTGTAATAGTTGCATCAGTTGAGCTAATGGCTAAAAGTGAAAAATGGTACTTAGATGATAATATCCTTATACCAATAGTTTCTGCAATTACTTATTCCCTTATATCTTAAATTTCTAATTCTAGACTAAAATTTTCTATAAATCTTCAGCTAAAAAAATATTGAAAAAATATATTAGAATACTAAATTTATAAATAGAAATTGATGATAAAAATCACACAAAAGGAGGGCTGGCCATGAATTTCGAAAAGTATGTAGCACATGCAAATGAGTTTTTAAAAGAACTAGCTGAGGAACTTGGAACACCTGGAGATAAAAATAGAGCAGCAAGGGTATTAAGAGCAGTTCTCCACGGACTTAGAAGAAGATTAACACCAGAAGAGTATATGGATTTAATATCACAGCTTCCAATGTGTATAAAAGCTATAGCTGTAGATGGATGGAGAATAGATGAATCACCAGATAAAAGTATTAAAAACGTAGAAGATTTTGTTCATGAAGTATGGGAAGAAGATGGAAGAACAGCTCCAAGAGATTTTGGAAATGAAGAGCATGCAAAAGAAGCTATAAAAGCTGTTCTAAGAGTAATTAAAAGACATGTTTCTGAAGGTGAAATTAAAGATGTAGAAGCAGAACTTCCAGAAAAACTAAAAGAGTTCTTTGAAAGTGCATAAGACAAAAACCGCCTCTACGGCGGTTTTTTATTAATCACTTAATTTCTAAACCTTTTAAATTTAATCTATCTGTACCCCTGAAATAAAAGGAACGCAAGCGAGGTTTCATTAAGTTTCTTCCAATGTTTTTATACTTTCTTTTAGCATATCTAAGAAATAATTCAGTTCATCCTCAGATATAACAAGAGGAGGCATTATTACCATAACATCTCCAAGAGGTCTAACCCAGATACCCCTTTTAAGCATCTCTTTTGCTACCTTGAAGCCTGTTCTTTCTCCGTAAGGGAAAGGTTCCATCTTTTCTTTATCCTTTACCAGTTCAACACCTGCCATGAATCCGTATTGTCTAACATCTCCCACATGTTTTAGTTCCCAGAATTCTTTTAGTCTTTCCTCTAACAGCTTTATTTTTGGTTGTAGTTTTTTGAGCGTCTGTTCTTCTTCAAAAACTTCCAGATTTGCTATTGCAACATTGCAGGCTATTGGATTTCCTGTGTAAGTATGACCGTGGTAAAAATGTTTTGCTTCCCTAAACTCTCCTAAAAAGGCATTGAATATATCATCTGTTACAAGGGTTGCTGCGAGAGGAAGATATCCACCGGTTATGCCCTTCCCAAGAGCCATTATATCTGGCTCAATTCCTTCCTTCTCAGAGGCAAACATATAACCTGACCTTCCAAATCCTGTTGCAACCTCATCAACAATCATAAGAATGTTATATTCATCACATATTCTTCTAACTTCTTTTAGATATCCTTTAGGGAAAGGCAGAATTCCTGCTGCTCCCTGTACTCCTGCTTCAAGAACAAAAGCAGCTATCTCCTGATGATTTTTGAATATAAACTCTTCAACTTCTTCTATAAGAAGTTTAGTTGTGTCATACTCAAGGGCTTTTTCCCTGCCAACTTTTTTAACTGCCTCAAGATATGGAGAAGGCATTTTATAAACATCAAAAAGAAGAGGCTTATACTTTTCGTGGAATATGTTTATACCACCTACAGAAACACTTCCTATGGTATCACCGTGATAGGCTTCAGACAAGGTTACAAACTTATTTTTCTGTTTTTCTCCTTTATTGTGCCAGTAGTGGTATGCAATCTTTATAGCAATCTCCATTGCCTCAGCACCATCTTCAGAGTAAAAGACCTTTGTTAGCTTCGGGGGAGTAATCTCTACTAGATTTTTGGCAAAGACTATTGCAGGAACATTGGAAGCTCCAAGGGTGGTAAAGTGAGCTATTTTCTGAACCTGTTCAATAACAGCCTGATTTAGTTTTGGATGGTTATGTCCATGAACATTACACCATAGAGAAGCAACTCCGTCTAAATATTTATTTCCGTATATATCATACACATAAACCCCTTCACCCCTTTCAACAATAATGTTCTCTTCTTCCCTGTAGACCTTCATCTGTGTAAATGGATGCCAGAAATACTCTTTATCCCACTCTTCCAAATATTTTCTATTTAACATGTTTCACCTTTTAGCATTTTTGTTTTAATAAATTATAAAACTTTGAGAGGAGATTAACAGATGGTTAGAAATCTTTTTGAAAACATAGATATTCCAGAAAAGAAAAAGATTCCAAAAATGGTATAGAGTTTAGAAAAAAGCTACTTCTTTTGAATAATAATAAACTTCCTTTCAGGAAGCCCAACAAAAGAAAGAGAAACTGTAAAAGGTCTTAGTTCCTCTTCCACCTTTTTAGCCTTCATTATTATAAGATGACCACCTTTTTTTAGCAAATCCTTTCCCCATTTTAAAACGTCGAAAGTTTCCCCTGTTGCTCTACTAACAACTACATCAAACTTTTCATCTTTTATATTTTCTGCTCTATCACATAAAACGATATACTCTATACCAAGTTCTTTTTTCAGCATTTCAAGGAATATACACTTTTTTTGAACAGCTTCTATAAGATATAAATCAATATCATCTCCGTAGTATATTTTCAGTGGAACTCCTGGAAATCCTGCACCTGTTCCTAAATCAGCGATTTTCTTACCTTTAATATCTAGATGTATCTTTTCAAACAGTTTTACTAGGGTGAGACTATCCAAAAAATGTTTTGTTATTATTTCTTCTTTTTTTCTAATAGATGTGAGGTTATAAACTCTGTTCCATTTAGTTAAAGTATTTAGATAAATCTCAAACTTTTTTAACTGGTCTTCACTTAAATATATTCCGTTTTTTTCTGCTAACTCTTTTAACTTTTCAATCATTTTAAAACTTTTTTAGTTTTTATATAGAATATATATAAATCTAATTCTCCCTGTGTTAATCCTAGATCTTTAGCTATTTTTTCTAAAGCTTCCTCACACTCAAGATATACTTTCTTCGTTATTGTTTTCCTTGGTTTTACAAGACCTTTCTCAAAGAGGAACCTTGATATATGTCTATCTACTATTGCTACATCTTCAAATCCTACATTTCTTAAAAAGTGACTTGCCTCTTTGTATCCGTAACCTTTTACCTCTTTTACAAGTATTTCCCTTGCTTCTTTCCCACTTGTATAGTTTTTAACTATGTTTTCTAGTAAATCCTGTTTTTCCCTTAAAAGAACAATTCTTTCAGCTCTCTGCATTGCAAAGCGATGACCTTTTGAGCGAATAATCTCAAAAAGTTTTTCCAATGGATATGTTTTAAATCCTTCTATACCAACTTCTTTTTGAATTTTTATCCCCATTACTGCAGAGGAATTTGCTGTTAGAATACAGAAACAGGCTTCTGAGAATATATCTGCTTGATATGGTTCTATATCAACAAAGGGTCTAAAATCAAAAGTTGTTATTCCTTTTTCCTTTAATTGTTTAAACTCTGAAATACGCTGGTTAACGTATTTTCCAACTTCTGATATAGCTTTTTGAATTTCTTCTTTTGCTGGTATCATTCTACTATGTTGTATCCGTTAATAAATATCCCTTCTGAGTCAACAAATACATTGTGCAGGACTTTTTTGTGAGAAAGTTTTACCTTTTTGTTATTAAATACAACTTCTAGTTTATTTGCATTTCCTATAGTTTCAAATCTTATTTTGTTGCAAAACGTTATCTTCTTTGTTTCACCTTTCTTTAACTTTATTATTGTTTCTTTGCCGTCTATATAGGCTGTGAGCCATATATCTGAGTTTGCCCTTAAAACAATATCATCAATCTTTTTCCCATCTTTATGAACTTCTTTAAAAGACACTATTTCTATAGGCTGGTTTGAAAAATGTTTTGAAGGAAGAGATATGAGTTCTATTAATCTATCTTTAACATTTGAAGCAGTTGTTGTTTGGGAAAGATATACTAAAGATGTAAAAACTCCTACTACAAAGGCTATTCTAAATATATGAAAAAGTGAAACGATAACAGCTGCAGCTGTTTTGTTTATTTTTTCAGGCTTTCTTTCAGGAGTTTCTATAACTGTTTCTCTTTTAGGTTCATCAAGTTTTATATCAAGTCCATACTCTTTTATAAGCTGCTTTATCAAAAACTTTGCGTAAGGTTCCTCTTTTATGTATTCAGGGTCTTCCTCTATATTTTTTAATGTTTCTACAGATATCTTTGTTCTTTTATGTACTTCTTTTAAGGAAAGCCCTCTTTTTTCTCTTTCTTCTTTTAGTATTTTCCCTATCTCATGTAAGGCCGGCACTTTTTCTCCTTTAGTTTTTATTAAGAGAAACCGAAATATATATAATTTAGTATACATTCAGAAGAATAAAATTCAAAGGTTTTGGGATACTTCTTGATTTTCAAGGATTTCTTGAAGGTATAGTTCCCCTAACTTACCAAATGTGTATGCTCCTGTAACAACTATTGACATTCTCCCCTCTAATATCTCATTTTTTCTTTTTAATATCTCTCTTTTTATTTCTTCAGGTTTGTCAGAGTAACTTCCATCAGGCATAGTATCACTATGGAAAAATATTTTTTCTTTGGCAGATAGATCACCAATAACTAAATTTTGAGATGTTGCATTTTCGTCAAACTCTGTTTTTAAGGTTAGTTCTACTTTTGTTCCTACCTGAATTTTTTCTAATTGCTCATTTCCAACAATAAAGATAGCATTATTGAAGTTCCTTGGTTTTTCTAAGGGTACTTCTTTTAAAGAATCTTTCAAAATCCATATTTGTGTATTTGTTTTGTTTAAGAAGCCTATAAATTTATCTTCTTTTTCTACTATTTTTGAGACCTTTGCCCTTAAAACTCCTTTAATGGATTTTGAAAAAGGCAATATTGTATGGTGAACGGGCTCTTTTTTTATTTTCATTGTTGAGGATAAAACTTTCCAGCCTATAAAATCAAAAGGATACTCTCTACATAAAAGTCCTTCTTTTTCTGCAAAGGTTCTTATATCTTTTATAAATAGGAGCTCTTCTCTACTGCCTGGAAGTCTTCCTTTTCCAAAGGATACAAGTTCAGGAATATAATCTAAACCTTTTCTCTGCTGAAAGAGAGCATAAAGACAGCCACAGTAGTTTTGATGATATATCTCAAACTCTTTAGAGAGTTTATTCATCTTTTCAACGCCGCCTTGCTTTCTAAAATCTATAGCAAGAAACTCTAAACCATACTTTTTAGCTATACTTTCTCCAACTTCTTTTAGAACATTGAAGTCTTTTTTAGGACTCATCATAAGGACAGTTGTGATTTTAGAGAAACCTAGTTCTTTAGCTATCTGTGCTGTTTTCTCAAGTCTTAGATCATGACAGAGGGTACATCTTTCTCCTCTTTCTGGAACATGTTCATATCCTTTTGTAGTTTCTAACCATTTATCTAGTTCGTACTCACCTTTTATACACTCTATCCCAAGATTATTACAGATCCTTTCTGTTTCTATCCATCTAAGTTCATACTCTTCTTCTGGATGTATATTAGGGTCATAAAAAAAACCTTTTAGTTGTGCATCAGGGAATTCCTGCTGAATTTTTTGGAGTGCCCAAACAGCATCAACACCACAACATATATGAACAAGTATCTTATCTTTCATTTAATCTTCAAAACTCCTTAAAGCTTCTTTGTCTATTATTTCCTGTTTTTTAAAAATTTCAGTATTCTTTTCTTCAATATAGTCCTGTTTTTTGTAAACGTAATAGAAAGTTATGCAGTAACCTATAAATGAGACAGTGTGAAATATAACCTGAACAGGACTTAAAAGTCCCTCATCAAAAACTATACTTAGAATTTCAGACATTACTGCTGAGAAGAAGATAAACATAAATGTTATCCCATAAAGGATTGTAACTCTTCTATTAAGGATAACATCTTCCTCTGTGTAGTACTGAAGAACTGAACGTTTTTTTGTTTTTTCTTGTGCCGCCGGTGCCTGTGCTTCTGGAGCTGTATCTACTGGAGTGTCTAGCTGTGGCATCTTCTCCTCTCCTTTATCCAATAGACTGATAGCTTATTATATTATATGAATAATATTAATATCTACATATTGCTAAAGCCAACCCTTTTTCTTAAATACAACAAGAGGGATTATAGCTGAAATAACCATCATTATAAGAGCAAGAGGATATCCATACTTCCACGTAAGCTCTGGCATATATTGAAAGTTCATCCCATATATACTTGCTATTAATGTAGGTGGAAGGAAGATAACAGACATTATTGTGAATATTTTTATAACTTGGTTTTGTTCTATGTTAAGAAGCCCTAAAAATGTGTTTTGAAGATAATCTAATCTTTCAAAATTAAATGTTGTGTAATCAATAAGAGAGTTTATATCTTTTATCATTATTCTAAGTTCTTCCCTAACTTCTTTTGGAATTTTGTAACTTTTTAGAAGAGAAGAGAGAATTCTCTGTTTATCAATAAGGTTTTCTCGTATGGTCATATTAAAGTCTTCATAGTAAGAGATAGTTTCTAGTATCTGCTCTGTTATATCTATTCCTGTAAAAACAATCTTACTAAGTTTGGATATTTCTTTTGTTATAAACTCTAAGGTATCTGCATCTGTATCTATTCTAATTTCCATTATTCCTGCGAGTATGTAGTATCCATCCTCATAATACTTAGGATTTTTAAGTAATCTTTGAACCATTTCCCTGAATGTTCTTAAATCTCTGTACCTTACAGTAACTAGCAGATGTCCTTTAAGAATAAAAGTAACAGTTTCATTAAAAACATACTCTTTTTCTGTAATGAGAAAATAGGCATTTATCGTTATACTCTCTTCATCTTCCCAGTATCTTGAACTAATTTCTATCTCCTGTGTCTCTTGTTTTGAAGGAAATTCAACATGAAAATTTCTCTCAACCCATTTAATTTCTTCTTCTGTAGGTAGGAGCAGGTCTATCCATAAAACGTCTTCTTTACTAGGAAAAGTTTTTGAAAAATCCTCTATGTTTTCTATCTTTATACCTTGCTTTTCTTTAACAAATAATCTAAGCATATTGATTTACCCTTTAGTCGTATTAAACATTATTTTATAACGAACAGATACAAACTAAAGAATTTAATCTAAATCATGTTTTTTTCACGTTTTTAGGTGTATTTATAGAGTAAAAAAATTATAAGAAAAGTTATTAATTTAATAACATTTTTAATAACAAAAAAAGTTAGAAATATTACCTATTGGAGCGAGTACTTTTTCAAATACGCTAAAATATTAGCTCAAACAAGAGCAAATTTGTTAGAATTAATATAAAAAACCAGCAAGGAGTAGAAAAATGGAAATAAAAGTTACCAGCGGTCATTTGAGAAATGCACGAATTAAGGCTGTAGTTTCTTTTATGTTTCAGGAAGATAAAGCTTTCTCAGAAGAAGTGGCAGCGGTAGATAGACTTCTCAATGGAAATATTACAGAACTTAAAAAGGAAACTAAGTTTTCTGGTAAAGAAGGAGAAGTTTTAGTTGTTCCAACATTTGGGGAGCAAAAGTTTGACTATGTTATATTGGTTGGAGCTGGTTCTAAAAGAAAGGCAAATTTAGATAAAGCCAGGATACTTGCAAGTAATGTTGTTAAACATATGAAAAAAATGAATATTGCAAGATTTTTAATTGATGCTGAAGCTCTCTTTCCAATAAAAGAACCTGAAGACAAAATTGCACAGGCTGTAGTGGAAGGAGTTATACTAGGTAACTATACTTTTGATAAATATAAATCAAATAAAAGTCAGTACAGAATAAAAGAGCTTCAGGTTAGGGTAAAAAGAAAATTCAAAGCAATGGCTGAAGAAAGAGTTGAAGTTGGAAGAATTTTAGCTGAAGCTCAAAACTTTACAAGGGATCTTGTTAACGAACCTGGAAACGTTATAACCCCTGTTAAACTTGCAGAGATAGCCCAGCAACTTGGAGAAGAGTATGGATTTGAAGTAAAAGTTTACGATGAGAAAGAAATTGAGAAAATGGGAATGAATGCCTATCTAGCAGTAGCTAGAGGAAGTGCAAATCCACCAAGATTTATACATATTATCTATAAACCAAAAAAACCAAGAAGAAAAGTTGCTCTTATTGGAAAAGGATTAACCTTTGATAGTGGAGGTCTTAATATTAAACCTGGAGATTATATGAGATGGATGAAATCTGACAAAGCAGGTGCCTGTGCAGTTTTAGGTACATTTAAAGCAATAGGTCAGTTAAAACCTGATGTGGAAGTTCATGGAATTATAGCTGCTGCTGAAAATATGCCTGATGGAAAAGCATACAGACCTGACGATATTATTATTGCTAAAAATGGGGTTTCTATAGAGATAGGAAATACTGATGCAGAAGGGAGATTAACTTTAGCAGATGCTCTATCTTATGCGTGTGAGCTTAAACCTGACGCAATTATAGACATGGCAACATTAACAGGTGCTTGTATAGTTGCCTTGGGAGAATACACAGCAGGGGTTATGGGTAACAATCAGAAATTAATAAATGATGTTCTTTCTGTTTCAGAAGAAACTGGGGAATGGATGTGGCAGCTTCCGTTTAACGATATGCTTAGAGAACATATAAAAGCTCCTAATGCAGATGTTTACAACATAGGTAAAACAAGATACGGTGGTGCTATAACTGCTGGTTTATTCCTTGAAAAGTTTGTTGATAAGAAAATCCCTTGGGTTCATATAGATATAGCTGGACCTGCCCATACTACAACAGGATGGTATTATCATCCAAAAGGTGCTACAGGATTTCCTGTTAGAACTATAACCACTCTTTTAAAAGATAAACTTGCAAAAGAAAGGTAAATGGCTAATATTTTAGATATTCAATAAACTCTTAAAATCTAATTAATGGAGCAGTGTAAAAAAATTTTAGAGGGGATAGAAGATCCCCTCTTTGTTGTGTCCTCTAATAAAGAGGTTATATACGAAAATCCAGCAGCAAAAGAACTAAAGACCTCCATTGGAATAGAAAATTTCAAAAAAATTGTAGATAAAGCTTATAATCCTCAAGTTTATGAAAAAGGAATTTTTATAAAGGGTATTTTTCTAGAACTTCCTGATTACAAATTTCTTATAGATGTTTTTCCCTATCAAAATGAAGGTTTAACAGTTTTAGTTAGAGACATAACAAGATTTATAGAGTTAGAGGAGTTTAGCAAAAAAGAAGGTTTTATTGTTACAATAACAAAACTTCTTGCAGATATATTTCACGACTTAAAGGGACCTTTAGGTGGAATAAAAGGTGCTGTGCAGCTTCTAAAAGAAGACCCTGAAGATACAGAACTTATAGATGATATTCTGTATGAAGTTAAAAGACTAGAAAATCTCATCTCTGAGATAACCTTTATAACAAAACCTACTCATTTAAACAAAAGAAAAACAAACGTTCATGAACTTTTAGATAAAGCCCTAAAAACATTAAAAATTACCTATCCTGATATAACTTTCGTTAGAAACTACGATCCAAGTATTCCAGAAATTTTAATTGATAAAGATTATATAATGAGAGTTTTTGTAAATATTATAAAAAATGGAATAGAGGCAACAGATGGAAAGGGGACTGTAACTATATCAACAGGAATATCGTGGGATAGAGTTTACTCACCAAAAGGGAAAAAAATATTTATAAGGATTAAAGACAGTGGAAAAGGAATTCCTGAAGAAATGCTTGATAAACTTTTTCTACCTTTTAACTCAACAAAGAAAAATGGAATGGGGATAGGACTTTCTTCTGCTTATAAAATAGTAAAAGACCATGGGGGTATTTTAAGATATATAGGTGATGCAACGTTTGAAATACTACTTCCAATAGATTGAGGAAAGATGAAGGCTTTTGTTTATGATGATGAAAGGACTATAAGAAATATTCTAAAAAAAACCCTTCAAAAAGAAGGTCTTGAAGTTCTTGCTTATGAAAATGCTAAAAATGCAGTTGAAAACATTCAAAAAGAAAAGCCTGATATTGTTTTTTTAGATATTTTTCTTGGAGAGGATAATGGACTTGAGGTTTTAGAAAAAATTTCGACACTGGAAGAAAAACCCTATGTTGTTATGATATCAGGTAGAGACGATTACAACTACATTATAGAAGCTATGAAACTTGGAGCCTACGACTACATTCCAAAACCTTTTGATATCTCAAAAATAAGAAAAATTGTATCTGAGCTTTCAAACATAATAGAAACAAAAAAGGCTAAAGATATATCTGCTCCTGAGGTAGTAGGAAAAAGTGTCTCTATGCAGAATGTTTTTAAGCTTGTTGGAAGAGCTGGAATAGGAAATGATCCTGTTTTAATAACAGGAGAAAGTGGAACAGGAAAAGAAGTGATTGCAAAGCTTATTCACAAATACAGTGATAGAGCTGATAAACCATTTATTGCTGTTAACTGTGCAGCTATTCCTCCCGGACTTGTTGAAACAGAGCTTTTTGGACATGAGAAAGGAGCTTTTACAGGGGCAGATAGAAGCAGAAAAGGAAAGTTTCTTGAAGCAAACGGAGGGACTATATTTTTAGATGAAATAAGTGAACTTCCGTATGAAACACAGGGTAAACTGTTGAGAGTTTTACAGGAGATGGAAGTCTCTCCTGTAGGTTCCAACAAAGTTCATAAAATTGATGTAAGGGTAATAGCTGCAACTAACAAAAACCTAATAAAGCTTATCGTAGAGGGAAAATTTAGAGAAGATCTTTTTTATAGATTGGCTGTTATAGAGATAAATCTTCCTCCGTTAAGAGAAAGAAAAGAGGATATACCTTTGCTAGTTGACCTTTTTACAAAGGAGGCATTGAAAAAATATAAGTTAAAAACTGGGGGTTTTACAGAAGAAGCTGTAGAAGTTTTAAAAAAGTATGATTTTCCTGGAAATGTTAGAGAACTAAAAAATATTGTAAACAAGCTTATAGCCCTTTACAGAGAAAGACCTATAACTCCTAATATATTAGAGCAGCATATTTTTTCTGATACAAAAATTTCTCCATCAAAAAACACTTGGGAGGAACTTTATATAAAAGAAGTAAAAAATATGTTAATGAAAAATAAAAAAAATATATACTTAAAACTTGTTGAAGAAGCAGAAAAGATAGTTATAGAAGAGGTTCTAAAGCATACAGGGGGAAACATTTCCGAAGCAGCAAAGTATCTAGGTATTCACAGAAATACAGTTCACAGAAAAATTGACGAATTAGATATAGATATAAAAAGATTTAAAAATTGAGAGGAAAAATGAAAAAGTTGCTTATAGCTTTGCTTTCAGCTTCTTTAATAGCATGTGCTCCAACTGTAAAGGAAAGTAAAGATACCCATAAAAATGCTGATTACTACTATAAAATAGGTCTTTCATATCTAAATAGTGGAAACAACTCTCAGGCTATTTACTATCTCTCAAAAGCATATGAGATTAATCCCAATAATCCTGAAGTTCTCAATGCACTAGGTATTGCCTACTCTTCAGTTAAAGAATATAAAAAAGCAGAGGAATACTTTTTAAAAGCTATAGATCTATCTCCAAACAAAGGAGAGCTTTATACAAACTTAGGAGTACTTCTAGCAGAAGAAAAAAAGTATAACAAAGCTATCTGGTATCTAAAAAAAGCAGTTGAAAATTCTGAGTATAAAAATAAAGAAAAAGCTTTTTATAACCTTGCACTTATATACAAAAAGTTAGGAGATAATTTAAAGTATGAAGAGTATCTAAAAAAAGCTCTTTCGTACAATCAGTACTTTGTAAATGCTTACCTTGCTTTAGGAAACTTTTACATTTCTCAAGGCAAATATGAAGATGCTTTAGCTGTTTTTATGAAAGCTTATAATATAGGGATATATATCCCTGAAGTTTATTTAGGTCTTGGAAAGTCCTATTACTATATCGGAAAATTACCAAAGGCAAAATATTACTTTTTAAAAGCTAGAAGATTTGCAGGAGATAACTATTTCGTAGCAAATGAGGCAGATAAGTATATATCTCTAATAAATGAAACCATAGCCAAAGAAAAAGAGGAAAAGATAAAACAGCAACAGGCTCAGCTTGAAAAACTTGAAAATGTTAAGCAGATAGAAGAGATAGCAGAAGAAGGAGCTTTAGAAGACATTATTGAGGTTAAACCTGTTAAAAAAGAAGAAAAAAGAGAGGATATTATATCTTCATTAGAAAACCCTGATAATACAGAAAGTAAAAGCTCTGAAGAAACTATGTCAAAAAAAGAAAATCAAAATGCGGTAGAAGAGATTTCATTTGCAAAAGAAAAAAAACCAGAGGAACCTGAAGAAGTAGAAGCTTCCATAAAGTTCTATGTACAGGTTGGGGTTTACTCTAATAAAAATAATGCATTAGAGACAGTAGATAAACTTAAAAAGCTAAATCTAGAACCTATGATGATCAGAAAAAATGTAGACGGTAAGTACTACTACTTTGTTATAATAGGTTATTTCAATTCTTATCTTGAAGCCTCTAAATTTTATAGAACAACTTTAAAACCTAATGGATTTAGAGGTATTGTAAAATTTGAAAGAGAAAAGGGGTAAAATGGAAGAGAAAGTAAGAGAAAAAGTAGAGTTGTCAATTGTTATTCCTATTTATAATGAGGAAGAAAATCTACCTATCCTGTATGAAAAACTAAAAAATGTTTTAGATTTATTGGGAAAAAGCTATGAAATAATCTTTGTGAATGATGGAAGTACAGACAACTCTTGGGAGATAATTAGAGAACTTGCAGAAAAAGACCCTCACGTTGTAGGAGTAAACTTTAGAAGAAACTTTGGACAGACTGCAGCAATGTCTGCAGGTTTTGATATTGCAAAAGGTGAAGTTATCATAACAATGGATGGAGACCTTCAAAACGACCCTGAAGATATACCAAAACTGCTGGAAAAACTAAATGAAGGATACGATATTGTTAGTGGATGGAGAAAAGACAGAAAAGATGATTTTTTAAGCAGAACTCTTCCATCAAGAATAGCAAACTGGTTAATATCTAAAGTTACAGGAGTTCATCTTCACGATTACGGCTGTTCATTAAAAGCTTATAGAGCAGAAGTTGCTAAAAATCTAGATTATTACGGAGAGATGCACAGATTTTTACCTGCTTTATCAAAGGTTGTTGGGGCAAAAGTTACAGAGATACCTGTAAAGCACCACCCACGGATATATGGAAAATCTAAGTATGGAATATCTAGAACTTTTAAGGTTCTTTTAGACCTTATACTTGTGAAGTTTTTGCTTGATTACAGAACAAAGCCTTTAAGAGTACTAGGAGGAACTGGTGCAGTTCTTTTCCTTATAGGCTTTTTAGCACTAGCATATCTTGTTTTTGTAAAAATATTTTTAGGTCAGGATATAGGACAAAGACCCCTTTTAATATTTGGAACACTCTTTGTTCTTACAGGTATTCAACTTATCTCAACTGGTATAGTTGCAGAGCTAATAACAAGAACTTACTACGAATCTCAAGGTAAAAGACCTTATGTAATTAAAGAAGTGGTAACATCAGAAGCTCATGCTGAAAAAGAGGCTTTAGAAGCAGCTGTATGAAAAAATATATAAAAATTTTTGAGTTATTTGTTTCTATAGCTATAACAATAGGATTTGTATATCTTTTTTATGCTGTTATAGGTTTTGATAAATTTGTAAAATTTTTTAAAGAACTTTCTCTATTTAATATACTTACAGCCTTCGGGCTGTATGTTTTTTCTTATTTAACTAGAACATACAGATGGAAAATCGTTTTAAGTATTAAAGATTTCAAGAAGCTTTTTAAGATAACTGCTTTTAATACTGTTTTTAACATTTTTTTACCCTTTAGAACAGGGGAACTTTCTTTTTTCTATATGCTAAAAAAAGAGAATATTCCTGTATCAGAAACTACTATTTCCTTTTTTACTGTTAGAATTTTTGATGCTATCTCTCTTTTCACTGTTTTTTCAGCGTCTTATTTACTTTTAAAAGGGTATGTTTTATTATCTATTCTCATCGTTATCTTAATGCCTTTTGTTTTTTATCTTTTGAAAGTTATAGTTCATATTGTAAATATTGAAAAGCTTAGAACTTTTTCTCAGGAAACGTTACACCTGAAAAATTTACTTATTTTGTACGCCCTTTCTTTACTTACATTTATTTTAAAATTTACAGGGTTTTATTTTGTTCTTCCTAAAAATCTAAATCTTTCTTTTCTTGAGAGCTTTTTTGCTTCGACAGCAGGGGATTTAACAACTGTTTTACCTATTCATGGATTAGCTGGAATAGGGACGTATGAAGGAGGATTTGCAGGGGTTTTAATATTTATTGGAGTAGATAAGGAAGCTGCTTTACTTGCCTCTGTTTTTGTTCATATATTTATCCTTCTTGGATCTGCAACAGTAGCAGGATTTTCATACTTATTCTTAAATAAGGTTAAGTTTTTTTAATAGAAAAAATTTTTTCGCCTAAAAGCCATTTTTGCTCACCTTCGGTTCGCCGTAACATTTGCTCACCTTCGGTTCGTCTAATTCAAAGAATTAGTAGCAATGGGATACAGGCGAAAAATTTTTCTATAAGAATTAGAGTATTTGGAAAGTTAGCAAGTAGTCCTAAATCTGTCCAAATATATGGACAGATAGGGGTAGCAAGGTGTGGTGATAAATCTATTGATTTAGAAGAAGCAAACACCTAAAGGAGGAACATCATGAATGCTTTGCTTTCTTTTGGAGATAAAGGCCAATACCACCAGCAAGTAAGAAAGCCAGAATTGCCAGGATACCAACAAACAAAACATAAAGAGCTTCATTGCTCATTTTTATCCTCCAGGGAACAAAATACAAAACCAATTATAAATAATATAGCGGCAATAGTACCAGAAACAACAGCAACATCTGTTTTAAATTCACCTTTAACAAAAGGTTGCAGGAACGCAAAGATAATAAAAGCAATCCCCAGATT
>JALWKR010000065.1 GCA_027081375.1 Persephonella sp. | reverse complement strand
TTCTCGTTAGCTTTACTTAAACACGGGCAGATATCACTTTCGGTAAGCGGGTTAGTTCTAATTACTAGCTTCACTTGCGGATTACCCTTATAGTCGCAATACCCTAAAGGAGTCGGGTTAGTTCTAGACATTTATAAATTTCTAACAGAATATTTCATAGAAATTGAAAATAGTCGCAATACCCTAAAGGAGTCGGGTTAGTTCTAGACCATTTGACCTATATAGACGCTGCGTATTTAATCGCATTAGTCGCAATACCCTAAAGGAGTCGGGTTAGTTCTAGAGCCAGTATTTATTAGTATTAGCGGGTTTTTTAGTAATGCAAACTACTTGCAAAAACAAACGCAATATACCTCAAAGCTTTGATACTCAACCATTAGCCAATTTTCGTTATGCGGGACAAACTATATCGCTTTGTTATAATTTTATAAATTAACTTTTCTTTTAATTTCAATAACTTATAGAAATTTTAGCCCGCTTTTATCAAATTTTTTGTCCAGTTTAAAATATGATCTAGATCATATTTTTTTCCTATTCACTTTTCAAATAACCTTTTTTCATTATATCAAATTTCCATGTCAGATTTTTATCATTTCTTTCGTTTTCTATTTATAGAAATAACTTTTAGGAGGTAAGTTAAATGTTACCAATTCTTATTGGTGGAGCTATTTTAGCTGGTCTTGCTGGAGGTGCGATGGCTGCTGATGGTATTTCTAAACTTGAAGAAGCTGAAAAAATAGCAAAAAATGCAGAAAAAAGATACAACGCAAAAATAGAGGAAACAGAAAAAAAGCAAAAAGAACTTGAAAACACGTTAGCTAAACTAGGTAATCTCAAATACTCTATCTTAAAAGAGGACTTTAAAAGATTTATTTCTTTTGCTGAAAAACTTAAAAGAAAAGTAAAGATAAAAGAAAACTTTGTTGATGATATTGTTCAGCTATCTGTAGATATTGAGATAGGGACTGCTAAAATAGAAAAGTTTATAGAAAAGGCAGTTTTAGAAGGAGTACCTAAGTCAGTAGCAGCAGGAGTTTTATCTTTATATGGAGCATTAGCGATAGGAGAAGCAGTGGGAGTGGCATCAACGGGGACAGCTATTAGTAGCTTATCAGGAGCAGCGTTTACTAATGCCTTGTTAGCGTGGTTTGGAGGTGGAGCTTTAGCTGCAGGTGGTGGTGGAATAGCATTAGGGACAGCTGTTTTAGGAGGTATAGCTTTAGGTCCTGCAATACTTATAGGTGGAGCGATATTAAGCTCAAAAGGTGAAGAAGCTTTAACAGAAGCTAAAGAGTACGAATACAAAGTAGAAAAAGCTATAGGCGAAATGGAAGCTCAGATAAAGAAAGTTAATTGTTTAATTAAAAAAGCAGAGGAGAAAGAAAAAGTTTTAACTCAGCTAAGAAAAATGTTTAACGAATTTATGGATATATATGAAGGAGTTGATAAAATAACTGAAGCAGATTTACATAGTATCTACGCACTTGCAAAAAATATGAAACATCTTATAGATCTACCTCTTGTTGACAAAGATAAGGAAACTGTTTGTTGAAAAAAAGTGCCTATCCTCTAGGGGATAGGCTTTTTATCTATACCTAATTCTATTGATAAAAAAAGTTTTTTTACTTTTTCTTCTATTACGTCTCTAATTTGGCGGAAAACCTGTAGTTTTTCTTCTTCTGTTCCTTTTGCTTTTGCAGGGTCAGGAAGTCCCCAGTGCTGAGTATTGGCATTGGGAATTACAGGACAGTTTTCTGCAGCATCTCCACAGAGAGTTATTATGTAATCAAGCTCATATAAAGGTATATCTTCAAGGGATTTAGATCTGTTCTTAGAAATATCTATACCTCTTTCATTCATAACCTTTATAGCGAATGGATGGACATATCCAGAAGGATTAGACCCTGCAGAGTAAACCTCTACATCTTTCCCAAGTTTTTCTGCATAGTATTTCCCAAATCCCTCTGCCATCTGGCTCCTTGCAGAGTTCCCTGTGCAAATAAAACCTATTTTTATGGTCATTATTTATTTCACCTCAAAGATTTAATCTTCATCTTCTTCAGAAGAATGAATTACAGGAGTTTTTTCCATTAAAGGTTTTACTCCAACTCCATACTCATAAACCATTTTGCCACCTAATCTTCCTTGATAACCTATCAGCCCTATACCAATAAATGCTGCAATTAAATAAATTATCATCAGCTTAGAGTTTTCTTTAACATAGAGAAAAATCCTAAATAGACCTAAACCTGTAAATATCCAGGGTAAAAACTTTCCAAGTTCTTCATGAGGTTCAAATACCTTTTCTATTTTGGTTCCTTCTATAAATTTTTCTACAGCTTCTTCAGCAGCTTCCCCAGAAAACATAGCTCCCCATACTGCTAATACTCCAATAACAAATGTCCAAAAACCTGCATGTTTCAAAGACTCTTTTTTAAGAAAAAAACCTAGCAAATCAAAAATAACCCCTGTTATTGTCAAAGCTATTGCAAAATGAACTATAGGTGGGTGTAGCTCAGCCATCTCTACTTCTCCAAAAATTTTTATATCTAAATTATGAAAATATAGTTAATATAACTTTTGTCAATTGAAAGTAATATAGTTCATAAAAGCAGATAGTAATAAAGATAATACTTCAGTATGAACTTCATTCACTTTTTAACTCACAAAAAATGTTAACTTCAGGAAGATTAACATTTTTTTCTATTAAAGAAGATTAACATTTTTTTCTATTAAAGGAATCAAACTTTTTAAAGTAGGATTGTTCTTATTTAATGAATAATAATTCCATTTTCCTTCTTTTCTTGATTTTATTAAACCTGCATTTTTTAGTATTCTAAGGTGAAACGAGATATTCGGTTGAGATATACCAAAAACTTCTTGAAGCTGGCATACACAAAGTTCTTTATGAGCAATTAAAAGTCTTACTATACCTAATCTTATCTCATCTGACAAAGCATGGAATAATTCCCTAAGCTCCATTTATAGCTCTTTTTTTGACCTGTTTATAGCTTTTTTGATTTCTTCTTCTGATACATCTCCTTTGATTTCTATAACAGGTTTTCCATTTTCAACTTTAAAATCCATAAAGGTAACTTTTGCTTTTGTTTCCTCAGACATACAATCACATTTTCCTGTTTGACAGTTTTCAACCACTTCTTTTACTTTTTCTGTATCTACAGTTTCATCAAAAACTTCTATAATAACTCCTTCTTCTGTAGACTTTACTTGAGATACATCTTTCATAGTTTTTCTCATTTTTTTACCTCATATAAAAAAATTTTTATATGTTTATATTTTAACATAAGTGTTGAAATATTTTTATTTAACCTTTATATTGATTGTAATTTGTAAAAATACTATCAGGAGGTAATAAAATGAAAGTAAAAGTTTCTGTTGATGAAGATCTCTGCACAGCTTGTGCTCTCTGCTACGATGAACTTCCAGAGGTTTACGAAGACAGAGGAGATGGAATAGCAAAAGTTAAGGATGAGATTGGTGGGGATGGCGCTATTATAGAAGGGGAACTCGCTGAAAGAGCCCTTGAAATTACAGAAGAATGTCCATCTGGAGCTTTAATCACAGAAGTTATTGAAGAATAAAAAAAGGGGCTTTAAGCCCCTTTTTTAATTATCTAAAGGATAAACGCTGACTACTTTTTTTCCTTTTGATGTTTCAAATTTTACTCTGCCATCAATAAGAGCAAAAAGAGTATAATCTTTTCCAAGACCAACATTTTTTCCTGGATAAATTTTAGTTCCTCTTTGTCTAACAAGGATATTCCCTGCTTTTACAATTTGACCGTCGTATCTTTTAACTCCAAGGCGTTTACTAATACTATCTCTACCGTTTTTAGCTGAACCACCACTTTTCTTTGAAGCCATATTTTATTCCTCCTTATTAAGCTTTAATTTCTTTAATTCTTATTAAAGTATAAGGTTGTCTATGACCATTCCATCTTTTGTAGTTCTTTTTTCTTTTAAACTTAAATACAATTACCTTTTTATGCTTTCCATGTTCTAAAACTTCAGCTTCTACTTTTCCTTCAGTTTTTATATTTCCATTATCATCTCTAATTAATGAAGCGTCTAATTCAATAGTATCTCCAGGTTTAGCACGTAACTTTTCCACTTTTAATAGTGTTCCTGGTTCAACTTTATACTGCTTTCCACCTGTTTTAATAACTGCGTACATGTTATAGTCAACCTCCTGTTTCTTCTTTTTAAAATGCAAAAAGGTATTTTATCATAAAAGACAATCTTTTAAAAGAAACCAAATACTTAAATATATTTTAGTTTTCTAATTTATCTACATCTACGAAAACAAGTTTTTCAGGTACTTTCTCAATATAAATTGAATGACTTGGGAATGCAAAAGATGAGCCGTGTTTTTCTACAATATCCATTATTTTTAAATTTACATCTTCTTTTATCTTTAAATACTCTTCCCAGTTTGCTGTGTTGGTAAATGTGTAAATGAATATATTTAG
The DNA here is from genome assembly GCA_027081375.1 of Persephonella sp. Taxonomy (GTDB): domain Bacteria; phylum Aquificota; class Aquificia; order Aquificales; family Hydrogenothermaceae; genus JAADDV01. Next base: position 2,398 of record JALWKR010000065.1, on the reverse strand, counting down.
AGCACTATCCCCAAACTCTGTGAAGTAAACCAGTAATGTATGATTTTTAGAAATTCCAGGATGTTCTATTAACATCTGTCTAATATCTTTTACAATGGCTACAACTTTTTCTTTTGGGGTATCATATGTTATACCAATATTCATCTTTATTCTTCTAACATCTCTACGGGAAAAGTTTTCTATTGGGTTGTTTGCAATATAACTGTTTGGAACAGTTAAAAGAGATTTTTCAAAACTTCTTATTTTTGTTGTTCTTATTCCTATATCTTCAACAATACCTTCTACAGAGCCTATTTTGACCCAATCTCCTATCTTTAATGCTTTGTCTGCAATAATTGTAAGACCACCAAAAAGATTTGCTGCTGTATCTTTAGCAGCTAAAGCAAATGCAAGACCTCCAAGACCTAGAGAAGCAATAAAAGCTGTTACATTTATTCCCCACTCCTGAAGTATAGCTACAATTCCGAGAATAACTATAAATGCTTTTATAGATTTAACAATAAAACCGCCTATTTCTTTAGAAACAGCTCTTCCTAAACTGGTAGTAATCTGATAAATATTTTTTTCAAAGATATGAACTGAGTTATATAAAATCCAGAAGAATGTATAAACAAATAAGGATTTAACTATGTGAGAGGCAACTTCCCCCTTTATTCCTAAAATTTTCAAAGAAAACCATACTCCAAAAATGATAAAGAGAAACTTAACAGGTTTCAAAAAAACTTGAAGTATTTTATCGTCAATATCTGTCTTAGTCTTAGAAACGAACTTTTTGATAGACTTTAAAATGATTAAAGTAAATGCTCTTCGAAGAATTAAAAATACGAAAAATACTAATAAAGCTAAAGCCCACTTATACAAGGGTGTTCCTAAAACTAGTTGATTCAATATGTCATCTATATTTGTAACTATTGTCGTTTTTAACTGAAGTATCTCCTTTTCCATTTTAGACCCTTTCTTTTATTTTTTTTAACTCTTTCATTAAATTAGCTAACTTGGCAGTGTCTTCCAAAAAAAAGGAGCTATTTTTGGAAATTTTACCAGATTTTCCTCTGTCTTTAAAAACGTAAAAAGCAGTTCCTAAAAAACCTATTAAAAATCCGAAAAAAAATCTAAACATTATATATTAAACCTCTCTGAATTTATTTGTTATTGGCATTCTTCTATCTTTACCAAATGCTCTTTTTGTAATTCTTATACCAATTGGAGCTTGTCTTCTTTTGTATTCATTTCTATCTATCATTCTTATAACTTTCTCAACAGATTTTTTATCAAATCCCCTAGCTGCAATTTCCTCTAAAGATAAATCCTCTTCAACATACAGACGAATAATTTCATCTAAAATCTGATATGGAAGAAGTTCATCTTCATCTTTTTGATTTGGTCTTAGTTCAGCAGAAGGAGGCTTTTCTAAAACTCTTTTTGGGATAACAGGAGATATACTGTTTCTATACTCTGCAAGTTCATAAACCTTTGTTTTATAAACATCTTTTAGTACTGCAAATCCTCCAACCATATCTCCGTATAAAGTTGCATATCCTACACTCATCTCGGATTTGTTTCCTGTTGCTAAAACTATCCATCCAAATTTATTAGATAAAGCCATTAAAAGATTTCCTCTAATTCTTGCCTGTAGATTTTCTTCTGTAACATCCCACTTTAGACCTTCAAATACAGGAGAAAGGATATCCATATACTTATGAAATATATCTTTTATAGGAAAAATAAATGTTTCTATGCCAAGATTTTCAGCAAGTTCCTGAGCATCTTCTATACTTTCTCTTGATGTAAACTGCGAAGGCATTAAAACTCCTTTAACATTATCCTTTCCTAAAGCATCAACAGCTATTGTTGCTGTGAGAGAACTATCTATTCCTCCACTTAAACCTATAACAACTTTTTCAAACCCATTTTTATGTATATAGTCTCTAACACCTAAAACTAAAGCATTATAAATCTCTTCTGTCTCTGTTAAATCAAGAGTTATCTTTTGATCTATATGCTCAACTTTTTCTTTAAATTTATAATCAACAGGTATAACATTTACTCTTTCCTCTCTTTTGTACGTTGCCCTAAGATTTCTAAGACGATTATCTTTCAACTGCATTCTAAAAACACTTTCAAGTTCTATATCACATATTAAAAGCTCTTCCTTAAAGGCATCAGCTTTTGCTATGAAGCTTCCATCAGGACCAACAACAATACTGTTTCCATCAAAAACAAGTTCATCCTGCCCACCAACAAGATTAACATACGCTATAGCAATGTTATTATCCCTAGCCCTAACTTTTAATAAATCTTCTCTCTCTTTAGTTTTCCCAATATGGTAAGGAGAGGCATTTATATTTATAACTAGACTAGCCCCTTCTATGGCTTGAATATTTATAGGGTTTTTTGG
>JALWKR010000064.1 GCA_027081375.1 Persephonella sp. | reverse complement strand
GACCTGTTATCTCCACAAAGTTATGTATACTTTGCCCTTTATGTAGGTTTAATCATCTTTTTCGCATATTTTTATACTGCAATCCTTATAAATCCAAAGGATATTGCTGAAAATTTAAAGAAAAGTGGTGCTTTTATTCCAGGAGTAAGACCAGGATACCAAACAGAGCAGTATCTAAATAAAATTTTAACTAGAATCGTCTTTGTAGGCTCTATATTCTTAGCAGCAATTGCCGTTCTTCCTATGTTTTTAATAAAATGGCTTAATGTTCCATTTTACTTTGGAGGAACATCAGCATTAATCGTTGTTGTAGTTGCATTAGATACTCTCCATCAGATAGAAGCTCTGTTAGCTATGAAAAAATATGAAGGATTTCTAAAAAGGAGCTAATTCATGGCTAAAACTATAATATTTTTAGGACCTCCAGGAGCAGGTAAGGGAACTCAAGCTCAAAGGTTAGCTCAGGAAAAAGGTTTTATCCAGATATCAACAGGGGACATTCTTAGAGAAGCTGTAAAGAACGGGACTGAACTTGGTAAAAAGGCTAAGGAATATATGGATGCAGGAAAACTAGTTCCAGATGATCTTATTATCAGTATTATAAAAGAGAAACTACAGGAATTAGAAGGAAAAGATATTATTTTAGACGGTTTTCCAAGAACAATACCTCAAGCTGAAGCTCTTGATAAGATGCTTCCTGAGTTAAATAGAAAAGTTGATGCTGTAATTCTTTTTGAAGTTCCAGATGAACTTGTTATAGAACGTCTTTCTGGAAGAAGAATAGACCCAAAAACAGGAAAGGTTTACCATGTGAAATATAATCCTCCACCTTCAGATGTAGAAGTAATCCAAAGAGATGATGATAAAGAGGAAGTTATAAGAAAAAGATTGGAAGTATATCACCAGCAAACGACACCGTTAATTGAATATTATAAAAAACAGAATAAATTACATGTGATAGACGCTTCAAAATCTCCTGATGAAGTTTACAAAGAAATTCTTAGTGTGATAGAATAATAGTTTGTTAAAATGATAACTTTAAAAAATAAAGAAGATTTAGAGAAACTTAGAAAAGCGAATAAGATAGTAGCGGAAATCCTTCAGATAATAAAAGAGGAAACTAAACCTGGAATGACAGGTATAGATCTTGATGAAATAGCAAAAAGAGAAGCTGAAAAGAGAAATGTTAAACCTGCTTTTTTAGGGCTATACGGATTTCCAGCTGCTTTATGTGTTTCTATAAATGAAGAGATTGTTCATGGTATTCCAAAAAAGAAACCTATAAAAGAAGGAGATATTGTTAGTATAGATTTTGGTGTTGTTTACCATGGCTGGTATGGAGATGCAGCTATTTCTTATGTAGTAGGAGATAAAATTAGTGATAGAAAAAAAAGGCTTTTAGAAGGAGTAGAAAAGTCTTTAATGGCTGGAATAGAAAAATGTTATCCTGGTAATACAACAAGAGATATCGCGGCTGCTATAGAGGGCACGTTAAAAGAGTACCGTCTCGCCCCAATTTGTGATTATGGAGGACATGGAATAGGGCAAAAGCCACATGAAGACCCTCATATTTCAAACTGTGTGGCTAACGCTGAAAATGTTCTCCTAAGGCCTGGAATGGTTATTGCCATAGAACCTATGGCAACATTAGGTAAAAGGCCAAACTTTTACCGTAAGTTAAAAGATGGATGGACTGTTGTATCTAAAGAGAAAGCTCTTGCTGCTCATTTTGAGCATTCTGTAGCTATCACAGAAGAAGGTCCAGAGATTTTATCTAAACTTGATTAAGGTGTTCTAAGAACACTTCAAAGAGGAAGTAGAAATGGCAAAGAAGAAAAAAAAGGAAGAGAAGGAAAAGGGAATAGTAGTAGAAGGAACTGTTGAAGAAGCTCTTCCTAATGCTATGTTTAGAGTGAAACTAGATACTGGGCATGAAGTTTTAGCTCATGTTTCAGGTAAAATGCGTATGCATTTTATTCGTATACTTCCTGGAGATAGAGTGAAAGTTGAACTGTCTCCATACGATTTAACAAGAGGAAGAATAATATTTAGAATGTGAGGTGTGAAATGAAAGTAAGAGCTTCAGTTAAAAAAAGATGCGAAAAATGCAGAATTATTAAAAGAAAAGGTAGAGTTATGGTTATTTGTGAAAATCCAAGACACAAGCAAAAACAGGGATAATTAGGAGGTTGATATGGCTCGTATAGCAGGTGTTGATTTACCTGATAGAAAAAGATTAGAGATAGCTTTAACGTACATCTATGGTATTGGTAAAACAAGAGCAAAAGAAATTTTAGAAAAAACTGGCATTGATGGAATGAAAAGAGTTGGAGAACTAACTCCAGATGAACTAAATACAATAAGAAAATTTATAGAACAAAATTACAAAGTTGAAGGGGACCTTAGAAGAGAAGTTGCTGTTAATATCAAAAGACTTATGGATATGGGTTGCTATAGAGGAATAAGACACAGATTAGGTCTTCCTGTTAGAGGACAGAGAACTAAAACAAATGCAAAAACAAGAAGAAAGTTCACTGGAAGAATTAAAAGAAGGTAATTAAGGAGGCATCATGGCAAGAAAAAGAAAAAAATCTGCTAAAAAAGTAAAAAGAACCGTACCTTACGGTATTGCACATATACAGGCTACATTCAATAACACAATTGTTACTATAACAGATAAAGAAGGGAACGTTTTAACATGGGCTTCTGGTGGAACAGAAGGTTTTAAAGGAACAAGAAAATCAACTCCTTATGCTGCTCAAAAAGCTGCTGAAAAAGCTGCAAAAAGAGCAATGGATGAATTTGGAATGAAAGATGTTGAGATATGGGTAAAAGGTCCAGGAGCAGGAAGAGAAACAGCTATTAAAACTATTCAGGCAGTTGGTTTAAACGTTAAAGTTATTAAGGACGTTACTCCAATACCTCACAATGGATGTCGTCCACCAGCTAAGAGGAGGGTGTAACAGATGGGAAGATATCTTGGTCCTTTAACAAAAGTTAGTAGAAGACTTGGAGTTTTTGTTGGAGGAAATTTAAAAGCTTTCCAAAAGAGAAACTTTCCTCCAGGTCAACATGGTAGGGTTCAAGGAAGAAAGAGAAAACTTTCTGACTATGCAGTTCGTCTTCAAGAAAAACAAAAATTAAGATATCTATACGGTGGATTAAGAGAAAAGCAGTTTAAGAGATACTTTGATGAAGCTGCTAGAATTGCAGGTATTAAAGGTGGAAACACTGGTCAAATTCTTCTTCAGCTCTTAGAAAGAAGATTAGATAATGTTGTATATAGATTAGGCTTTGCAAAAACAAGACTTCAAGCTAGACAGCTAGTAAGACACGGCCATTTCCTTGTAAATGGAAGAAAAGTTAATATTCCTTCTTATCAGGTGGATCCAGGAGATATTATTGAACTTAGAGAGAAAAGCAAAAAATCTCCTTTATTTAAGGAAAACTTAGAAAACAAAGATCCAAGAACAATCCCTTCTTGGTTGGAGCTTGATAAAGAAAACTTTAGAGGAAAAGTTCTTGAAATTCCTCAGGAAATAGAACTTGAGATACCTGTTAATGTACAGCTTATTATTGAGTACTACTCTATGTAATTAAATTTTGGGTATTTAACCCTATTTGGAGGTAGGATAACGAATGCCTTTTTTAGAATTTATTAAACCCAATAAAATATATTGGGATGAGGCAACAAAAACAGATAGATTTGGTAGATTATACGTAGAACCATTAGAAAGAGGTTATGGAATTACTCTTGGAAATGCTTTAAGAAGAGTTTTACTTTCTTCTTTAGAAAGTGGTGCCATAACAACAGTAAAAATCCATGGTGTTGCCCATGAGTTTACTACTATAGATGGTGTTGTTGAGGATGTTTCTGAGATAATTCTTAATTTAAAGCAGATTAAATTTAGAATGGACGAAGGAATAGAAAGCGATTTTGCGATTTTAGAGTTTAAAGGCCCTGGAAAAATAACTGCAAAAGATATAAAAGTTCCTGCAGGAATAGAAATTGTAGATCCTGATATTCATATTGCTACTGTTGATAGTGATGTTGAAATAAAGATGGAGCTTAAAATAGAGAAAGGTCGCGGATATGTAATGGTTGAAGAAATGGAACAGCCTACAGAGATAGGCTGGATACCTATAGATACGAACTTCTCTCCTATAAAAAAATGTACATTTAAAGTTGAACCTACAAGGGTTGGAGAAAAAACAAACTATGATAAACTCATTCTTGAATTTACTACTGATGGAACAATAACTCCTGAAGAAGCGTTAACTAAAGCTACAAATATCCTAATTGAGCATTTCCAACTGCTTTTAAATCCAACTATTAGGAAAGTAGAAACTGTAAAACCAGCTGAACCAGAAAGCATAGCTGAAAAGATAGAAGCTGACAAGCTTTCTCTAGCTATAGAAGAGCTTGAAATATCTTCAAGAGCTACAAACACTCTAAAGAAGCTTGGTATACAGACAATAGGTGATCTTGTAAAGATGACAGAAGAAGATCTTAAAGAGGCTAAAAGTATTGGAAGAAAAGCTCTTAAAGAGATAAAAGAAGCTTTAGCAGACCTTGGTCTAGAACTTGCACCTTCCCCAACAAAAAAAGATTAAGGAGTAGAGAAGAATGAGACATAGAGTAAAAACAAAAAGCTTCCACAGACCAAAAGAGCAAAGAGAAGCTTTATTTGTAAATCTTGCTTGCCAGCTTATAGAACATGGAAGAATTGAAACAACTCTTCCTAAGGCAAAGGCTTTAAGACCTTTTGTAGAAAAACTTGTTACTTTAGCAAAAAAACAAAATATAGCTTCAAGAAGACTTTTAAATGCTAGATTAAGAAACAATACTAAAGCAGCAACTAAGCTGTTTAAAGAAATAGCCCCTCTTTTTGCTGAAAGAAATGGTGGATATACAAGAATATATAAGTTGGATAAAAGAAGAAGAGGGGATGACGCTCAAATGGCAATTATTGAATTTGTAGAATTCCCTGAAAAAGAGTAAAAGATGTTTGTATTAGCAAATTTTATAGAGGCGGTGGCCAGAATTCTGGACATCGCCTTAACTGTTTATATGTGGATTGTTATTATTTCTGCTTTACTCTCTTGGGTTAATCCTGATCCATATAATCCAATTGTCAGGTTTTTAAGAAGTGCTACAGAACCTGTTTACAGAATTATCAGACGTTTTATCCCTACCCATTTTGGGGCTATTGATATAGCCCCTCTTATAGTTCTTCTAATAATAGCCTTTCTTCAATATTTTCTTATCCCAACCTTATATGAAATAGCATACCGTATTAGATATTAATTTTTCCTCATTAAATATTAAAACTTTTGAATTGTTTTAATATCTTATGTTAAGATAATTAAGATTAATATCATATACGGAGGTTGCTGTGGAAGGAATTCACGTAGGAGTTATTCCAGATATCACCCTGTTTATTCAAGTTATCATATTTTTTATTTTTATGTTCATTATGAAAAAAATCTATTTTGAGCCTTATCTTCAAGCTTTTGATGAAAGAGAAAGAACTATTGAAAATCTTTTAAAAGAAGCAGAAGAGAACAAGAAGAAAACAGAAGAGATACTTTCAAAAGTAGATGAAATCTTAAATAAAACAAAAATTGAAACTCAAAAAATAATGGAAGAGTATCATCATGAAACAAATGAGATTGTTTCAACAATTTTAAAGAAAGCTCAAAATGAAGCTGAAGAGATGATTGAGGATGCTAAAAAAGAAGTTGAGAGAGTTGTTGAAATAGAAAAGAAAACAATGGATAAGATTATTGAAAATCTAGCAAAAGAGATTGTTAACAAACTACTTCTAAAGGAGAAGGCCGCATGAGAAAGATTTTAATATCACTTCTTACTATAGCTCCTTTAGTATTTGCTGCTTCAGAAGGAGATCATCCAAGTGAAGGATTTTGGAAAACAGTTAATACTATAGTCCTTCTTATCTTACTTATATGGATCTACAAAAAATGGGGTGCTCCATTTATTAGAGGCAGAAGAGAAAATATAAAAAATATGGTAGAAGAAGCTCAAAAAGCTAAAGAGGAAAGTTTAAAAGCTTTAAAGGAAGCAGAAGCTAAGCTAGAAGATGCTCAAAATAAATTTAAAGAAAGTTTAAAAATAGCTGAAGAAACAGCTAAAAAAGAGAGAGAAGCAGCAGTGAAAGAAGCTGAGGAGATAGCTGAAAGGATAAAAGCACAGGCAAAAGAAGCTGTTGATATTGAGATTAAGAGAGGAGAAGCAGAACTTAGAAGGTATGCAGCAGAAAAAGCATTGGAAATTTCTGAAAAACTTATAAGAGAAAAAGTTGATCCTGAAGTAGAAAAAGAAATGATAGAAAAAACTTTAAAAGCATTAAGCTAATTCTGGAGGCAGGACTGTGAAGGTAGATAAAAAGTTTTTAAAAAGGGTTGTTAAAGTTTTAATCAACAAACTTCCTAAGGAAGAAGAAGTTCTTATAAAAGTTTCAGATGATTTAAATTTAGTTCAAACTTTATTTAGAAAAAATAAAGATTTTAGAAATTTTCTAATGAACCCATCTATCTCTTTTGATGATAAGAAAAAGATAATAGATGATTTAGCTAAAAAGGCAGAATTTCATGAATTAGTTACCCAAGCTTTAAATTACATAGTAAAGTCAAATAAAGCTAATGTTCTAAAGTATATTTCAGATGAATTTTCTTTTGAGATTGAAAAATTCTTTGCTACAGTAAAAGGGGAGATAATAACAGCTTTTCCAATAGAAGAGTCTTTAGTAAATGAAATAAAAGAAAAAATAGAGAAAAAACTAGGCAAGAAAGTAGAGTTTGAAACTAAACAGGATCCTTCTATTATTGGAGGGATTATCATTAAAGCTGGAAGTTATATATTAGATTCTTCAATAAAAACATATCTTCAAAAATTAGAACAGAAATTAGCTGGATGTTAAAGGATTATAA
>JALWKR010000063.1 GCA_027081375.1 Persephonella sp. | reverse complement strand
GGAGAAGGTATATATCCAGAAGATTTACCAGAGGTTATAAAAAGATATACCACAAGTAAAATATCGTCTATAGACGATATGTACAATCTTCACTCTTACGGATTTAGAGGAGAAGCTCTATACAGTATAAGTGCTGTTTCCAAGTTTAGCATAACATCAAAACCAGAAGATATTCCCCTTGGGAAAGAGCTTTATGTAGAAGGAGGTGTAATAAAGTATATTTCAGAAACAGGAGCTCCTACAGGAACTACAGTAAAAGTTAGAGATTTGTTTTATAACGTTCCAGCTAGACAGAAATTTTTAAAATCTGAAAAAACAGAGCTAGTTCATATTATTGATGTTTTTATAAAATATGCATTAAAGCATACAGACAAAACATTCAGGCTTATAGTAGATGGGAAAGAAAAGTTTAATCTTACTCCTGCAGATATAGAAAATAGGATAAGACAAATATATCCAAAGGTTCAGGAAGTTTTCAAAATTGAGTATGAAAATGAGATTGGAAAAGTTGAAGGATACATATCTTTAAATGAAGCTGTTAACAAAAAAGGAATAATATATGTAAATGACAGACCAATAAAAAGTTGGGTTCTGGATAAAGTTTTAAAATCTACATTTGGAAAAAATTTCTATATTCTGTTTATTGAACTTCCTCCATACTTTGTAGATTTTAATGTTCACCCATCAAAAGAGGAAGTTAAATTTAAAAAAGATGCTCCAGTTATAGACCTAATAAAAAGGTCAGCAGAATATATAAAAACTCCTGTTAAGAAAAAATCAGATGTTTTAAGAAGTACTCAAACTTTATATCAGAAGGAAGTTAAATTTAAAGTTTTAGGACAGGTTGAGGATACATTTTTAGTGGTTTATCTTGATGGAGATATATATCTAGTTGACCAGCACGTAGCTCATGAGAGAATAAACTTTTATCTGTTGAAGAAAAAATATCTAACATATGAAATTCCAAAAAAATTTCTAGATAATCCTATTGTTGAAAGATTATCTGTTGAAGATATAAAAAAGATAGAAACAAATCAGGATAAGCTTTTTTCACTAGGTTATATATTTGATATAGAAGCAAATAATCTTTTTATAAAAGCAATTCCTTCTTTCGTGGAAGAAAAAGAAGCAAAAGATCTATTTTTTGATGTTTTAGATGAACTTGACAAAGACAAACCAATAGAAGACATACTTGCAGAAATCTCATGTAAAAGCTCCATAACATCAGGAGACCTTTTATCTGATAAAGAAGCTCAGGCTTTACTTAAAAATTGGCTTTTAACTGATAATCCAAACCTATGTCCTCATGGAAGACCTATATATTACCGTGTATCTTTAGATCAAGTTAGAAAAATAGTTGGAAGAAGGTAGTTTTAATATAGAAAAGCTATTAACAAAAACCAGATTTTGATATTATCAAAATAATAGATAAACTTTACATTGAGGAGAGATGCATGGAGTATAGAAATCTTGGGAATACAGGGCTTAAAGTATCTGTTATATGTCTTGGAGCTATGACCTTTACAGAAAAAGGTTGGCGTTCTGCAGGAAAGATGAGCTTTTCTGAAATACAGAAAGTTGTTGATTATGCATTAGATCAAGGAGTTAACTTTTTTGATACTGCAGATATATATGCATTTGGAGAAAGTGAAGAGCTATTAGGAAAAGCCTTAGGAAATAAAAAAAATGATGTTATTATTGCAACAAAGGTAAGAGGAGTGATGTCAGAAGATCCTAACGACAGGGGGCTATCTAGACATCATATATTCAAATCCATAGATGCCTCTTTAAAAAGACTTGGAAGGGATTATATAGACCTATATCAGGTTCACTGGTGGGATAATCATACTCCTATTGAAGAAACAGTTGAAGCGTTAAATGATTTAGTAAGAATAGGTAAGGTTAGGTACATAGGTATATCTGATTTTGCAGGATGGCAGATAGCAAAATCAGTAATGCTTCAGGAGGAAAAAGGATATTCAAAATTTGTTTCTGCTCAGATGTACTACTCCCTTTTAGGTAGAGATATAGAGTTTGAAGTTGTTCCTGCGTGTGAAGATTTAGGTTTAGGAATACTAGCATGGAGTCCTTTAGCAGGGGGTTTTCTATCTGGAAAGTATTCACGGGAAAATCCTCCTCCTGAGGACAGCAGATATGCAAGGATGGAAAGACCTTTCTTAAGATTTGATTTTGAAAAAGGATACTTTCTTTTAGATGAACTTAGAAAACTAGCTGAAAAGTATAATGCTTCTGTGGCACAGGTTGCTTTAAACTGGATTAAAGCAAAGCCTTTTATAAGCTCAATTATTATTGGTGTAAGAAATTTAGATCAACTAAAGGATAATATTGCTTGTGTAAATTGGGATTTATCCCAGGAAGATATAGAGTACTTAGATGAAATAACCTCACCTGAAAGACCATATCCTCAGTGGTTTTTAGATATGTTTGCTGATCTTTAAAGGCAGGAAAACCTGCCTTATTAAAACGCTTTTTTTAGTTTTTTTATACTTGAGAAAATAATATCTGTTGCAATATGAACAAATTCAGCTAAAAAAAGGCCTACTAAAAAAGATACAGAAAAAGGATGCTTTATTAAAGTAGGAAACATATTTATATCTAAAATACTCCCAATATTTACGTCTAAAAATTCAACTTTTAGATAGTTATTTAGTAGAAACACAGTAACTATAATGAGAACTATTAGTAAAAGAAAAACCAATGAAAGATATAAAAGTTTAGTTATCATACCTAAAACAGGTATATGAGATAATCCCCTATGGGAAAATATTTTTGTATAGGGTTTCCATATAAATCTTAAAAACTTCCATCTTTTGTTTGGTTTAGAGTGAAAAATATCGTTATCTGGGGATAAAAAAAACGTTCCTATCATATATCCAGCAAAAAAGCCTGAGAAACTCTCAGGCTTGAGGTAATAAGCAAAAAAAGGAAAAACTGTTAAGTTTATTATATCGTGGGTTCTTCCAGACGCCATTATTTACCTTGTTTTGTTGATACTTCCATAACAAAAAATTCGGCTCTTCTATTTGTAAATCTGTTTAACCAGTTTTTGTTATCAAAAAGATAACCTTCTTTTCCTTTTCCTATAATTTCTATCCTTGAAGCAGGAATTCCCATCTTTACAAGATAGTCTTTTACAGCTTTTGCTCTTTTGTAAGCAAGCTTGTCATTATATGCTTTACTTCCTATGTTGTCTGTGTAGCCTATTATTTTTACTTTCAGCTCTTCATGGGTTTTTAGATACCTAGCAATAACATTTAGATAAGGAAGATACTCTCTCTTTATATTGTACTTATTAAAATCAAAATGTATTCTTGCCTGAACTTTGAGGGGGTTTTCTTTTTCTTCAAAAGGAATAGTTTTGGTTGTTTCTGTTTCTTTAGTTTCTTCTTCCTTGTTGTTCTTTAAGTCTGAAACATTAGGATCCGTTCCTTGCTCTACTTCCATATAGCAAGGAACACCATCTTTATCCTTATCAGAGAAAACATCTTCTCTGGCTAAAGCTATATATTTTTTTGTTTTGTTTAAAAATATAATTTGATCAATCCTTGTTAGTTTTACCTTTTTTTCTATACCTGTATCAGGATCAACAAACTTTAATCCTCCAACAGCCTCTAAGTATGTCTCTGCTTTAGCGATATTCTCTGGAGAACACTCTAATACATGTTTAGTATATAGATCTTCTATTTTATTTTTTAAAATCTCAAACTCAGTAAAAATTCTAGCTTCTGCAGGATTTATCTTTTTATCCTTTGCCTTTACCTGATAATGAATATTCAAAGAACGAAATGGAACTTTTAAAGTTGTGTCTGTTTCCTCTCCATATCTTTTTGCTATAGCTTTAAGGGACCAGTCTATTGATTTTAAAGCAGCAGCTTTTCCTGCAAGGAGATTTATCTTAGAAGTTTCTTCATTTGCTATTTTATAGTATGTTTCAGCTTTTGCATATTCATAAGGAGATATTTCTGGACAACCACTTTCAAAAGCTGACTTCACAGAATTTTGTGCCTCATCTAGAAGTTCTGTTACAGTTATTTCTGCTTTTGCAGTTAATAAGCTTCCTATTAACAGTGTAGTAGCAATTACGGATTTTTTCATCCTGTTCTCCAAATATTGAAAATTTTTATAATTTTATTATGTTTTATCGGCTGTACATAACTTTTTCTTTATAATAGAAAAGAAATAAATTTAAAGGAGCCTGGGAAATGCTGAAATCTATGTTTGATAAACTGAAAAATGGACTGAAGAAAACAAAAAATAATCTTATTCCTACATTTAGTGGCAAACCTGTTAATGAAGAATTTTTTGATGAGTTAGAAATAGCTCTTTTAAAAGCAGACGTTGGAGTAAAAGCAACAGAAGAGATTATTGATTTTTTAAAAGACGAAGCTAAAAGGAAAAGAATAAAAGATGCAGAGAAGTTAAAAAGTTATCTAAAAGAGAAACTAGCAAGGTACCTTCAAAGATGTGCTGGAAAACTTGAGCTTGGAAACGAAAAACCTGCAGTTATTCTATTTTTAGGGATTAATGGAAGTGGAAAAACTACAACAATAGGAAAACTTGCTGCACAGTTTAAAAAAGAAGGAAAATCAGTTGTTCTTGCTGCAGCTGATACATTTAGAGCAGCAGCTATAGATCAGCTTGAAGTATGGGCAGAAAGGGCAGGGGCTAGAATTGTAAAACATTCACAAGGAGCAGACCCTGCAGCTGTGGTTTATGATGCTGTAAACAGTGCCAAAAGCAGAGGAGATGATATTGTTCTAGTAGATACTGCAGGAAGACTTCATACAAAAGAACATCTTATGAAAGAGCTTCAAAAGATTAAAAAAACTATACAGAAAATAATGCCAAATCAACCAGTTGAAACAATACTTGTTTTAGACGGAACAATTGGACAAAACTCAATTAATCAGGCAAAAACCTTTAAAGAAGCAACTGATGTAACAGGAATAGTAATAACAAAACTAGATGGAACTGCAAAAGGCGGTGCATTAATACCAATATGTCAAGAGCTAAAAATACCTATCAAATATATTGGTGTTGGAGAAGGTATAGAAGATTTACAGCCTTTTGATCCTGAGGCTTTTGTTGAGGCACTAATAGAGGATTAAAAAAAGGGGCTTTAAAAGCCCCTTTTTTTAAATACCTAAGAGCTTTAAAGCTCTTACTGTTACTGCTCCTGGAGTTATAGGAATATCATGATCCTTCTGGAAGTTAACTACAGCTTCCTGAGTAAGAGGTCCGTAAATTCCGTCTATTGGTCCTCTGTAGTAACCTTTAGCTTTTAGAGCTTTTTGGAGCTTTATAATAGTATCTCTTGTCATGTTATCTTTACAGAGAACTTTAACCCATAGGAATTTTTCATCTCTAACTCTGATTTTCTTTGTTACATAGCTGTATTTTGGAGGAATAGTAATTCTTTTAACTTTTGCAGGCTCTACAAGTTCCTTAACATAAACAGTCTTATAAACTGGTGGTATTTCAACTTCTTTTGTTGTTGCAGGTTTTACAAGGACTTTTTTAGTGATTGTTTTATAAACAGCTGGGATTTCCACTTCTTTTACAACAGGGGGTTCTACCATTACTTTTTTCTTAATGTACTTGTACTTTGGAGGAACTTCTACTAAACAGAGAATATCTCCTGTATTTGGATCAAACCTTGTTGCTACAGCATGGGAGAGGAAAGATCTTCCTCTTTTCCATACTTTTTTAGCTGGTTCTACAAGAATTTTTTCTGTTACCCACTTATATTTTGCAGGTCTTACAACTACTTTTTTTGTAGTTGCTGGCTTTACTAAAATCCTTTCTGTAACTGTTTTGTAAACAGGTGGTAAACAAACAAGTTTTTTCCCTGCTTCTCTTACAAGTACTTTTTTAGGAACCATTTTGTATTTAGGAGGAATAGTTACAACTTTTTCTCCACCTTCATCAACAAGAACTTTTACTTTTTCATACTTGTACTTAGGTGGAAGATATCCAATTGCATAACATTCTCCAGGTTTAGCCTGTGGTGGAACAAGAGGAACTCCAAGCTCAGGATTTATTTCACACTTGTTAACCTCTTCAGCTTTTACATTTTGAAACTGTTGTATTTTAGAAACTTTTTCTTTAAGTAATTCTAAGCGTCTTTTTTCCTCTTCAAGTAGTTGAGCCTTCTCTTGTAGTGCCTTTTCTTTTTCTTGAATTTCTTTTGCTTTTCTCTCTAGTTCTGCTTTTTGAGCTTCAAGAGAAGAGGGGGCTTTGGTTTCAGCAGCGCCAACTTGCATTGGAGAACCACCAAGTCGTTCTCCCTGTCCTGGAACAGAAGTTGCCTGTTTTTGGGCACAGGATCCAAGAAAGATAATGGATAGGGCAATAAACGGTAAAAACAACTTACGGTGAAGCATTAGACGATACCTCCTTTGATAATATTTTTTTAGTGATTATAAATTTGATTAATAATAAATTTAACTATAAACGACAAAAAAGTCAAAATTTATTAAGAATATTACTGAAATAACTAAAAAAATAGCAAATTTAGTATCTTCTATATCGTCTTTTTTAATTTTTTTCTTAAACTGCAAATGATATTATCTTTGTATATAAGTATTTGATAGAAAAGACACAGTGATGAAACATAGAAAATTTCTTCAAGAAAGTTTAACCATTAGATAAAATTTCTGCGTTGATATATGTTATATAGTTATAATTTCAAAATTTGTTCTACATGTCGTATTTGTGGATTTATTAAGTTATTATTATATATTTGATTTATTTTTAGAAAAATTTGGAGGGAAGTAGATGTCAGAAGAGATTATTGAAAGCAGAAAAAAACTTGTTGATGAGCTAAAAGAAAAAGGTATAAATCCGTATCCTCATAAGTTTCACGTAAGTACTACACTAGATAAGATAAGAGAAAAGTATGAAAAACCTGTTGATAAAAATAAAAAGTATAGTTTAAAG
>JALWKR010000062.1 GCA_027081375.1 Persephonella sp. | reverse complement strand
ACCTATAGATTTGTATATTCCCCCTAAAATATCGTAAAGCTCAGTTAAATCTTTCATCTTTTCTACAAAAAGATAAGGATTTATTGAATAAATTTTTGTTCCAACAAAATAACCCCCTAAGAGACCTGAAGCATAGGAAAGGATAACTAATGCAGGTATCATAACAACAGCAGCAATTAACCTTGGAGATATTAGGTATCTAATAGGGTCAACAGCTAATACCTCAAGAGCATCTATCTGCTCTGTTATTCTCATTGTTCCAATATTTGCAGCAATTGCTGAACCTGAACGGGCTGTAACAAGAAGAGCAACTAAAACAGGGGAAAGTTCCCTTGCAAGAGAAAGGGATACTAAAGCTCCTATTAAAAATTCTGCATTAAATTTATGAAATGTAGGATATGTTTCTACAACAAGAACACCACCAGTAAAAAAGCCTGTAATAGCAATTAAAGGAGCTGCTGTAACGCCTATTTCATACATATACTTTATGATATGTCTTGGTTTTGGAGGGGATTTTATAGATATCCAGACTGCCTGTAAGAATAAAAGTGTAGCGTTCCCAATATGTTCTATAAATGTTTTTAATTTTCCCATCTAAATATCCACTATATCCTCATCTAGTTCAATTAAATCTAGATTATCTCCAATTTCTTCTGTTTCAAAAGGAGGCTCTTCTTCTATTATATCACTGCCTTCTTCTACTTCTTCATAATCTCCTTTTGCTAAGTTTTCAAATCTTGTTATCTCTTTGATAAATGCTAGATTAACAACCCCTGTTGGACCGTTTCTCTGTTTTGCTATTATTATCTCAGCAAGACCTTCCTCTTCAGGAGTTGGATTTTTCTTGTAATACTCAGGTCTGTGTATAAACATAACAAGGTCAGCATCTTGCTCAATGCTACCACTCTCTCTCAAGTCTGCTAGCTGAGGTCTTTTGTCTGATCTCAGTTCCGCCTGACGGGAAAGCTGAGCAAGAGCTATAACAGGAATAGAAAGCTCCTTTGCAACAGCTTTCAGTCCTCTAGATATCTCTGCAACTTCCTGCTGTCTGTTCTCTGTTCTCCTATGAGAACGCATAAGCTGAAGGTAATCAACAATGATAAGCTTTATATCCTTCTCTTTTTTAAGCCTTCTTGCCTTTGCCCTTAAATCTAGAATAGATAAAGACGCTGTATCATCTATAAAAATTGGAGAGGAGGAAAGCTCTACAGATACTTCTGCCAGTTTTTCCATCTCTTCTGTACTTAAAAATCCTGAACGAACTTTTTTTAGTGGAACTCTGGCCTCTAAAGACAGGAGTCTCATTGCAATCTGTTCTTTAGACA
The DNA here is from genome assembly GCA_027081375.1 of Persephonella sp. Classification (GTDB taxonomy): domain Bacteria; phylum Aquificota; class Aquificia; order Aquificales; family Hydrogenothermaceae; genus JAADDV01. Next base: position 5,647 of record JALWKR010000062.1, on the reverse strand, counting down.
TTTCTAGAGAGAAAAATGCTGAAGGATATCCTTCTACAACAGAAACATTATGCATAATAGATAAAGCAAAAGAGGTTTTTCCCATTGCAGGTCTAGCAGCAATGATAACTAAATCTCCAGGATGAAATCCAGTAGTAAGTCTATCAAGATCATAAAAACCTGAAGGAATTCCTGTAACAACAGTTTCTTTTTTTGAAAGCTCGTTTATTATGTTAAGGGTCTCTTTGATAACATCTTTAAGTTCGTAATAGTGAGTTATAGCTCTTTCTTCATTTATTTTGAATATCTGGCTTTCAGCCTCTTCAATAAGCTCATTTACATCTTTATACTGCCTTGATTTTTGGATTATATTCTGGGCTATCTGAATTAGATTTCTTACAATAGCTTTTTCTTTTACCTGTTTTGCTACTGTTTCTATAGTGTTTGATGGAGCAGCATCGTTTAAAACAAGAAGTAAATAACCTTCTCCACCAATTGCCTCTAGTTTTCCTTTTGAGTCTAAATAGTTTTTTACTACGATAAAACTAGGAACTTCACCGTTTTCAGAAAGTTCTATAATAGCCTCATATATTATCCTGTGCTTGTTGTTATAAAAATCCTCAGGTTTAAGAATATTTAAAACTACATCTGTCACAGAAGGGTCTATAAGTATTGCCCCTAAAACAGCTCTCTCTGTCTGGTCATCGTGGGGAATAATACTATCTATATCAACAGCCATAAATACCTCTTTAAAGATTTTTCTTGAATAAGAGATAAAAAATTATACTTTATTCCCATGTTTTCAAATAAAATATACAGTTTAACAACCAATAATAGAAGTATAACTTTTTTGGGAGAGTGAATAATGAAAAAACAGAATATAACCCCTCTAAATATTGAAAGAGAAGTCCCCTCAGACAACTTCCTTGTTTCAAAAACAGATAAAAAAGGGATTATAAAGTATGCAAACACTGCATTTATTGAGGTTTCAGGGTATACAGAGGAAGAACTTATAGGAAAACCTCATAACATAGTTAGACATCCTGATATGCCAAAAACAGTTTTTAAACTTTTATGGGACACTATCCAAAAAGGAGAAGAATTTTGGGGATATGTAAAAAATCTAGCAAAAGATGGCTCTTTTTACTGGGTTTTTGCACATGTTACACCATCTTTTGATACTGAAGGAATAAATATTATCGGATACCACTCAGATAGAAGAAGAGCAAGAAAGGATGCTGTAAAAAAAATAGAAAAAATATACACAGAAATTCTCGTTGCAGAAAAAACAGGAGGTATTCAGGCAGGGATTGAAGTGCTAGAAGAAATTTTAAGACAGGAGGAAAAGGATTATGCAGAATTTGTCTTCTCTATCTAAGATACAGTATGCAAATATTGCTTCTATTATTCTTTTTTCTATCACGTTAACTGCAGGGATTGTTCAAAACGGCTTTAACTGGATAATGATTTTAAATATATTTAACTTCTTTCTTGCATGGGTAATATTTGTAAATGTAAATAAAGTTAAAAGTTTAGTAAATCAAATTGTCTCTATACTAAAAAAAGCTTCTGTAGGATATTTAGAAGACAGAATTGTTCTTGCAAAAGAGAAAGCTGAGCTTTTAGACCTTGTTCATGCTGTAAATGATTTTCTTGACGAAGTGGAAGTTTTTCTAAGAGAAATAAAAACACCTCTTGAGTATATAGCAAAAGGAAAGTTCTTTAGAAAAGTTATTTCTGATGGCTTTAGAGGGACATTTAAAGTAGTAACAAATCAGCTTAATGAACCTATAAAAGAGCTGGAAAAAGATCACAGACTTATTGAAAGAATTAAGATAAATAATGAACTTTCAAAGTTAGGAGGAGGAATAACAAAAGGATTGCTCCTTATTAAAAATGATCTTCGAAATATTCTTGATAAAACCTCCTCTATTCAGATAGCAGGAAAAGAAACTGCAAAAGTATCTTCTGAAAGCTTAAAAGAGGTAGATGAGATAGTTATAAAACTTAATGAGATTATAAAAATGATTGAATCATCCAATAAAATAACAGAGGAACTGTTTGAAAAGACTGAAAGTATTGTTGATATTGTTCATCTTATAAAAGAGATAGCAGATCAAACAAATCTTTTAGCATTAAATGCAGCAATTGAGGCAGCTAGAGCAGGAGAACACGGTAAAGGATTTGCAGTTGTTGCTGATGAAGTTAGAAGTCTTGCAGAAAAAACAGCGAAAGCAACAGAGGAAGTCCATAAAACCATAGAAGATTTAAGAAACGAAAGTGAAAAATCATATAAAAATTCTATAAAAATGACAGAAATAGCCCAGCAATCAAATAAATCTATACAAAACTTTAAGAAAGTTGTAAAACAGGTTAATGAAAATGCTAAGAAAACCCTTGCCCTTGCAAATATTATTAACTATACATCCTTAATAACAGTACATAAACTAAACCATGTAATATTTAAAAACAGAGCCTACAGTTCTATATTTAACGGAAAGTTAACTGAAAAGGTTCCTTCATCTAAAGAGTGCGATTTTGGAACATGGTATTACACAGAAGGCGTCAGGTTATTCAAAGATATAGAGCCGTTTAAAAAAGCAGAAATTCCGCATAAACTACTACATAACGCTATTTTAGATGCAGTACAGTTTGTTCAGGGAGAAGATAGGGTTTTAGAGAATAGAGAAAGAATTATAGAAGATTTTAGGAAAGCAGAAGAGTATGCTGAAGAATTTTTCCATTATCTTGATGAAACATTAAAAGAAGCAGAAAAAAGAGAATTTGCAAAAATAAAAGAAGAAGGAGAAGAAAAGGAATATGCAGTTATAACTGCTTAAAAATCTCATGTAGAGGATAATCCTCTTCTAAGGGAGGAAAGTCCTCTATCTTCTTACCAAATGCAGCATCTAAAAATGTATTTCCCCACCAGGAGATATTGTATTTTTTTATATGCTCTCTAAGGTTTTTCATATACTCTCTTTTTTTCTCTAAAGGAAGTTCTAAAGCCTCTTTCAGCGTATCAGCTGTTTTTTCAATATCATATGGATTTACAAGTAAAACATCTTTATAAAGCTCTGTTGCCGCTCCTGCAAATTCAGACAGCATTAAAACCCCTGTTTCATCAATATTTGAAGCTGCAAACTCTTTTCCAACTAAATTCATACCATCTTTTATTGAGTTTACCCAGCAAACATCAGCAGACCTGTAAAATCTAATTAGATCATCAAATTTCATTCTTCTTGCAACATAGTAAACAGGTGTCCAGTCTATACTTCCAAATGTCCCATTAATATCACTTACAAGATGCTCAAACTCCACTTTTAAACTATCATACTCAGGAAGTTTTTTTATATTTGGAGCAACTGTCTGCATAAAGATAACTCTTTTGTGATACTCAGGATATTTTTCTAAAAATCTTTTATATGCTTTAAGCTTGTGAATTAATCCTTTTGTGTAATCAAGTCTGTCAACTCCAAAGATTATCTTTTTATCAGAAGTATATTTTTCTATTTCTCTAGCTTTTCTGTCATAAAGCTCAAAATCAATACTTATAGGAAACACTCCTACCTTTACACGTTTTCCTTTATAGCTGATTTCTGTTATAGGTTCTCTAGAAAGAATATTTACTCCTTCAACAAGCTCATCTACACAGTCTAAGAAGTTTTTTCTATCTAAAAACGTGTGAAAACCAATAAGGTCATACTCTAAAAGCCCCTCTAAAATCTCAACTCTCCACGGAATTTTAAAAAACAGTTCAGGGGTTGGAAAAGGTATATGAAGGAAGAAGGCTATTTTTCTGTTTATACCAAGCTCTCTTATATACTTAGGCAGCAGGAAAAAATGATAATCATGAACCCATATAAAATCTCCCTCTGAAGAAATATCCTTTATTGTGTAGGCAAATTTTCTGTTTACTTTTTTATAAGCTTCCCAGTACTGAGGTTCAAATCTGCAGTATGCCTGAAATGTATGAAATAAAGGCCAGATAATTCCGTTGGAAAAACCGTTAAAGAAGTCTGTTATTTCCTCATTAGTTAGAGAAACAGGATACAGTAAAAATCCTTCTTTTTTACCAGCTTCAAAAATTGTTCTCTTTATTTCCTCCTTTAACTCAGGGGTTCCACCCCAGCCAACCCATAAAGCTTTTTTGTTTTTTAAAACCTGCTTTAGTGCAGTAACAAGACCACCAGGACTAACCTCTGCTTTTAACGTCCCGTTTTCTTCTTTTATATGAATAGGGAGGATAGCTGAGACCACAACAAGATTTTCCATTTTCCTCTCCGTGCATATATTTTTTTGATAAAATCCGAAAAGATTACTAATTAATAAATAACTACAGGTAAGTGATATGTCAAAAGCTTACATAGACAGAATAAATGTATACGGTTTTAAATCGTATGGACTTAGAAAACTCTCTATACCCATAGGAAAAGGTTTTGTTGGGATTGTTGGACCAAATGGTTCAGGAAAGAGTAATATAGGAGACTCTATAGTCTTTGCCCTTGGTTTAGCAACAGCAAAATCCATGAGAGCATTAAAACTATCAGATCTTATTTTTTCATCAAAGGGAAAGTCGGCTGAGTTTGCTGAGGTTGAAGTAGTTTTTAAAAATGAAGGTGCCTTTCCTCTAAACGATGAAGAAGTAAGGATATACAGAAAAGTAGAGCATAATGGAAAATCTACATATAAGATAAATGGGAGACCAGCAAAACATTATGAAGTGGAAGAACTTTTATCTTACGCAGGTATCCCACCTCAGGGATATAACATAGTAACTCAGGGAGATATATTCAGATTTGTGAAAATGACCCCATCTGAGAGAAGAGACCTGATTTCAGAAATAGCAGGAATAACTGAATATGAAGAGAAAAAAGCAAAAGCATTAAAAGATTTAGAAGAGACAGAAGAGAAAATCCAGTCTGCAAAACTTGTTTTAAAAGAAGTTAAGTCAAATCTTAAAAGATTAGAAGAAGAGAAAGAGAATGCTTTGAAAGCTGCGGAACTTGAAGAAAAGATAAAAAAGGTGCAGGAGAAGATAAAAGGAGTAAAACTTTACTTTCTTCAAAATCAGCTTTCAAAAGCAGTAAAAGAGTTAGAAGAGATAGAAAAGAATATAGAAAATCTCTATAAAGAAAAAGAAACATCAGTAGAAAAACAGAAAGAGATCATATCTCAGATAAAAACTATAGAAGACAAGCTAAACAAGCTTCAAGAGAGCCTTCTTCCTGTAAAAGAAAAGGAAGGAGCTATAACAGCTGAGATAAGAACATCTTCAGACAAAAAAAAGGAGATAGAAGAAGAAATACAGACTTTAAAGGAAAATCTTAAACAGCTAGCATTGGAAAAAGAAGAAAAGATAAAAGAGGTTTTAAAGATAGAAGATGAGATAAAAAAACTGCAGGAAAAACTCCCAGAGATAGAAGAAAAATTAAAAGAAGCAGAGAAGGAGCTTGAAGAGAAAAACAAAAAGCTAAAAGAGATAGAGATAGACGGAAGCAAAGCAAAGCTAGACCTAGGAGAGATAGAGAGAAAAGAAAAAGAGCTTAAAGAAAAGCAATCAAAACTAGAAAAAGAGAAGATAACATTAGAACACAACATAGAAAAAACAGCAGAGAAGGTGCAGGAGTATAAAAAAGAAATAGAGAAGCTTGAAGAGGAGATACAG
>JALWKR010000061.1 GCA_027081375.1 Persephonella sp. | reverse complement strand
AAGATAGGCCGTTTAGATTTGTCGCAATACCCTAAAGTAAGCGGGTTATTTCTAGAGCCAGTATTTATTAGTATTAGCGAGCTTTTTAGTAATGCAAACTACTTGCAAAAACAAACGCAATATACCTCAAAGCTTTGATACTCAATCATTAGCCAATTTTCGTTATGCGGGACAAACCATATCGCTTTGTTATAAGCTTATAAATTAATTTTTCTATATTTTTCAATTGCTTATAAAAATCTTAGCTTACTTTTATCAAATTTTTTGTCCACTTTAAAATATGATCTAGATCATATTTTTCTCTTTCTAATTCCCTATTCCCTTTTCAAATAACCTTTTAACCATTATAACGATTAACTAATAAGAAAACAACATCGGGCAGAAGCCCGATATTAGCTTTCATCAGGAACGTCGTGAACTACAACTATTTTTCCAGCCCATTCTGAAAGAATATCGCAGGCAACTTCTGCCCCTGAGCCTGAAGCACAGGCATACATTGAAGGTTCTCCTGCAACAAGTCCTGCTACATATAACCCATCTTTAACTTTTCCATCTTCGTTTTTTATCATTATTTTTCCTGGTCTTGGAGATTTTCTGTGAGGAATAACTTCTACATCTAATCCTTCTATATCAAATTTGTGAAAACCTGTTGCTATAACTAAATAATTTCCTTCGAATTTTTCTCCATTCTCAAGTTCAATCCTAAAGTTTCCTTTTTCCCCTGAAGCTTTTACTACTTTACCTTGTTTTAAATGAAGATTTTCATAAGAAGAGGCTTGTTTTCTTATTTTTTCTAGTAATTCTTTCCCTTTTGTAGGTTCTATTCCTGGAACGTTCTTTAAATAAGCTTTATCTAGGTCTGAGTATTCATCATAGATAAGAAGGTATTTTTTTCCCTCAACAAAAGGGAATTTTCCATTAGCAGAAGCCAGGGTTATTCCACAGGTTAAGCCTGCAGGGCCTCCTCCTACAATAATTACGTCGTATTTTTCCATACTAATACCTCCTTTTTTTATTTAATTTTATGTATATTCTAATATTAGCATCTATGATTTTTGTAATAAGTATATTTCTTTGCAAAAGAATTCTCGTTATATTTAATCTTGGAAAATAAAGTTTAGGAGAGATAAAAATGGAATATAAAACACTAGCAGAATTTTATGAATTTTTAGAAAAAACAACAAGTAGAATTGAAATGACAAATGCTTTAGTAAAACTTTTTCAAAGTACTCCTAAAAATCTTATTGATAAGGTTGTATATCTTTCTGTTGGAAAGATTGCCCCTGAATATACAGGGTTAGATTACAACTTTAGTGAAAAATCTGCTATTAAAGCTTTGTCTGAGGTTCTTGGAGTTTCAGAACATGATATTCAGAAGAAGATTATTGAAACTGGAGATTTAGGAGATGCAGGAAAACTTCTGTATGAGGAAAAAAAATTTAAGCCTGAAGGAAAATTAACTGTTGAGGAAGTTTACGAAACTCTCAGAAAAATAGCTGAAACCACAGGATACGGTTCATCTAAAAAGAAAATGCAGTTGTTCATATCTCTTCTAAAAAAAGCTACTCCCTTAGAAGTTAAGTATCTTTTAAGAACAATTACAGAAAGACTTAGACTTGGGATTGGTGATAACACAATAATGGACGCTCTTGCTATAGCCTTTACTGGAAGCAAAGAAAATAGGGCTATTATAGAGCGAGCTTACAACATAACATCAGATTTAGGATATGTAGCTTCTATTCTTGTTAAGGAAGGACTAGAGGGAGTAAAGAAAATAAAGATACAGATAGGAAGACCTATTAGACCTATGCTTGCAGAGAGAATGGCTATTCCTTCTTTTATATTAAAGAAATTAGGTGGAAAGGCTGGGGCAGAGTATAAGTATGATGGAGAAAGAATACAGGTTCATAGAAAAGGAGATGAATTTCATTTATTTTCACGAAGATTAGAGAATATAACAAATCAGTTTCCTGACCTTATTGAGTTTTTAAAAGAAGCTACCCCTGAAGAATATATTCTTGAGCTAGAAGCTGTTGTAATAGATCCTTCTTCTGGTTCTATAAGACCTTTTCAGGATTTAATGAATAGAAGAGTAAAGTATGTTACTCGTTTTCATATAATGATGTATCCAATTGCAGGATTTATATTTGACATAATGTATTTGAAAGGAGAAGACCTTACATTAAAACCTTATCCAGAAAGAAGGGCTATTCTTGAAAAGGTTGTAAAAACAACAGACCGTATAAATTTAGCAACAAGGAAGATTGTTGATAACGTGGAAGACCTTGAGGCATTCTTTTTAGAAGCTATTGAAAATGGTTGTGAAGGGCTCGTATGTAAGTCTTTGAAGCCTGATTCTATATATCAGGCAGGGAAGAGGGGCTTTCTATGGATAAAATATAAAAGGGATTATAAGTCCCATCTTGCTGATACCCTTGACCTTGTTGTTGTTGGTGCTTTCTATGGAAAAGGACAAAGGGCAGGAAAGTTTGGTTCTCTTTTAATGGCCTGCTATGACCCTGAAACAGATCAGTTTAAAACTGTATGTAAAGTTGGAACTGGATTTACTGAAGATGATTTTAATAAACTAGAAGAACTTTTAAAACCTCATGAAATAGACCATAAACACCCTAGAGTTAACTCTATTTTAACTGCTGATATATGGTACGAACCTTGGCTTGTTTTAGAGATAGCTGGAGCAGAGTTAACTCTTAGTCCTGTTCATACATGTGCATGGGATAAGATAAAGATGAATAGAGGTTTAGGTCTTAGATTTCCAAGATTTACAGGAAGATACAGATTTGATAAAAAACCTGAAGATGCGACTACCGAAGCTGAGATAATAGAGATGTACAAAAATCAAATTCAAATTAAGGTGTAGGAATTCCTACACCTTATATAACTTCTATTTTTGCTCCTTCTTCGTTTATATCTAGTACTTTATACTCAGCTTTCACTCCTTCTTTTTCAAAAGCTTCTGCCATTGATTTTCCTATATCATCAAAGCTTTCAGTAGCCAAAGCTAATATTGTAGGTCCTGCACCACTTAGGGAAGCTCCTAAAGCTCCATTTTCTAAAGCATTTTTTATAACATTATCAAATCCTGGTATTAGCTTTTTCCTATAGGGCTGATGAAATTTATCATCCATTGCTACTTTTAATAGGTCAAATCTTTTTGTTATTACAGCAGAAACAAATAAAGATGCTCTTTGAACGTTAAATATTCCATCTTTCAAAGGGATTTTTTCAGGTAAAACCTTCCTTGCTTCTTCTGTTGAGAGCTGAAAGTCAGGAATAGCAACAACTGCTTTTATTTCTTTAGGAAAATCTAGCTTTTGATAAAATGTATTTTCTTTATCTTTTAAAGCTATAGTAAATCCTCCTTTCCATGCAGGAAGGAGGTTATCAGGATGAGGTTCAAATTCGTAAGCTATATTAAAAAAGTCTTTGTCTGTTAACTCTTTTTTATTTACAAAAGCACTAACCATTATTGCTGCTACAATTGCTGTAGCACTGCTTCCAAGTCCTCTTGCAACAGGAACATTATTTCTTTGAGACAGCTTAACTCCGTGAAACTCATTTCCAAAGTATTCACAGCTTCTTTTTAAAACCTGTACAAATAGATTATTTTCAGGATTTTCTAAAAAATCATTCTTAGGAGATGTTTCTATTTCTATAGAGCTGCTTTCTTCTACTATAAATTCATTAAAAAGGTTCAGAGCAAGGCCAAAAGTATCAAACCCTGCTCCGAGATTTGCCGTTGTAGCAGGAACACTTATTTTTATTTTCATCTGTTTTCTCTCTACTTTATTGGATAATCTAACTTTCCTTCTAATATATCAACATATTCCTGAATACCTTTTTCAAGGTTGTATTTAGGAACAAATCCAAGTTCTTCTTTTATCTTTGTCATATCAGCCTGAGTATACTCCTGATAAAAGTCGTATGGACAGTCAAAGTATTCAGGTTCAAAATCTGTTCCTAAAGCTTTATTAAGAAGAGATATAACTTCATTAAAAGAGCGAGCTTCCCCACTTCCTATATTGTAAACAGTAGACCTTGGAGCATCTTTTGCTAAAATAGTTGCTTCAACTGCATCTTTTACATAGACAAAATCTCTCTTCTGCTCACCCCATTTGAAAATTCTAGGCCTTCTATTTGCTTTCATCTGAAGGTAAAGCTGGTATATCATACTTGCAAATTTTCCTTTATGAGCTTCTCCTGGACCATAAACATTAAAATATCTCACTCCCACTATCTTAAGTCCTGTTTTTTCAGAAAAATCCCTTGCTATGTTGTCCATAATGTATTTTGAAAAAGCGTAAACGTTTTCAGGAGATTTTTCTCTATCTTCTTTTAGAGGTACATGCTCTTTGACATTTCCATAAACAGAAGCAGAAGAAGCGTAAACTACAGTTGCTTCGTTATCATAAGCAAGCTCAAGTATATTTTTAAATCCATCAACATTTCTTCTCATCATAAGTTCTTGGTCTGTAACAGTAGTATCTGTTATTGATGCAAGATGGAATATTAAATCAGGTTGAAAATCATCTGTTTTAAAGAATATTTCGTCTGTTGATACATCGCAGGAAAGAACTTCTCCTTTAAACTTTTTTAAATTTTTAAAATTTGCACTTGAGAAATCATCTAGTATAAGAATTTTACTTTCTGGATATTTTTCTTGGAGAGCAAGGGCTAAATTAGCACCGATAAATCCTGCCCCTCCTGTAACAAGAATATTAGAAGGTTGCTTTTTTACCATTTTCTACCTCTTTTATGTTGGTTCTATATAAAATAATTCCTGACCATATTCTACAGGCTGTCCATTTTCTACAAGTATTTTAACCACTTTACCATTTACATCACTTTCTATTTCATTCATAACTTTTAAGGCTTCTATTATGCATAAAACTTGCCCTTTAGAAACAATATCCCCTTCTTCAACAAATGGTGGAGCTCCAGGAGATGGAGCTCTATAAAATGTTCCAACTAAAGGAGACTTTATAACGTGGTATTTCCCTTTTCCTTCATAGGTTTCTATCTCAACATTAGCCTGAGAGCCTTTTATTTCTTCCCTTACTTCTATTACAGGTGTAGGAGAAGGAGCTGACACAATTTCTTTAGGACCAACATACTGTTTTACTTTTATTTTTCCTTCTGGGGTTTCAAACTCAACTTCTTCTATCTTTGTTCCTTTGATTTTGTCAATTATCTCAAAAATAAGGTTTTTATCCATAATAAACCCCTTTTATTCATTTACTCTTTCAATATAAGCTCCTGTTCTTGTATCAACCTTTATTTTATCTCCTTCGTTGATAAATAAAGGAACTTGAACTGTTGCTCCTGTATCTATCTTTGCAGGTTTTAGTGTGTTAGTAGCTGTATCTCCTTTAAATCCTGGTTCTGTTTCTACAACTTCGTATATAGCAGATTTTGGAAGCTCTATTCCTATAGGCTGTCCCTTATCAAGGAAAACATAAACTTCCATTCCTTCTTTTAAAAACTTAGCTTGGTCTTCAATAAGATCAGCTGGAACAGCTATCATATCTCCTGTATTTGCATCAATAAACCAGTAAGAATCACCGTCGTAATAAGAGTAAGACATCTGTCTTTGTTCAAAGTCAGCAAGTTCTATAGAGTCTGAAGATTTGTATGTTATTTCAATAACGTTTCCTGTTTTCATATTTTTAGCTTTAACTCTAACAAAAGCCTGTCCTTTTCCTGGTTTTACGTGATCATAGTCTAAAACTCTGTAAGGCTGTCCGTCATGAACAATGAACATATCTTTTTTAATCTGATTAATACCGATTTTAACTCCCATTAATACCTCCAAGAAAAGATTTTAATGCAATAAATAATTTTAACATACTAGTCATTTAAGCCAATGAGACAGATCCTTTTTTATAAGTTCTGATAGTTTTTCTATATCCTCTCTATAAACTTTTTTTAAATATTCTCTTGTTTCTTCTTTCATTTTTTCCTTCCTGTTTAGATTTACTTTGTATATAAATTGTTTCATTTTTTCTCTTGTTTCTTTGGGTATGCTACTTTTAATAGCTTTTGCTACAGGATTTTTTGAAAAAATGATTTTGCTTAGAAGTTTTATTTTAGGTTTACCTGAAACATTAAATTTTTTATTGAAGTCTATATTGGATAAATATTTTGTATCTAACTCTAAATAGTTAAATATTTCTTCTAAAGTTTTATAAGGGTTTTTCTTTAAATCTTCAAATAATAGTATTTTTACATTTTCAAAGTTATCTAAATATGCTTTTACCTGTTTATAATAAAAACCTCTATCTATATAAAAATAATCAAAATGATAGTTTTTTTTCATCCTATCTTTTTCTGCTTTTATAGCTTCCTCAAAGGATAAACTTTCTAAAGCATCTCTTACATAATGGTAATACTGAGAGTAAGCTCTATCTATAGGATTTCTTAAAATAATCAAGAACTTTAAATTTGAAGTGTTTTTATAAGATTTTTTTATATTCTTTATTGTTTCTTTATAAAAATATAGATATGGTGTTGAAAAATCTCCTCTTATTTTGAAGCTTTCGCTTTCTCTAAAAATATCCAAATAATCTTCATATCTTGTAATTAATTTAAGTTCATATGGGAAGTTATAGAAATCTATTTTTTTCCCTTCTAGTGCAAAAAAAGATGGTTCTTTATTTTCAGGAATAAATATTTCAGGACTTTTAGACATTTCCATATACTTGTAGATAGAAGTTGTTCCCGCTTTAGCAGCACCAACTAGAAAAAAATTGGGTAATATTTTTTCCATATATATCTCCTTTTTATTTGTACCATATATTTTTTAAATCTCTGTCTATAATATTACTAAGCTCCTCTATATCTTCCATAAAATATTCTTCTAAAATTTGTTTTCTTAGATTTGGATCTAACTTTGGAGGCTTGAAAGGTTTTTGATTTATATTTTCTAAAAATTTTCTTAGTTTTAATCTTATCTTTTCATTTGGAATAACAGCTTTTGCTATTTTTCTCACTAACAATGGTTTATATAGGAT
>JALWKR010000060.1 GCA_027081375.1 Persephonella sp. | reverse complement strand
CTCAATCTTTAAAGGATAGTATCATTATTGACGCTAGACTTGATAAATCAAATAACGATGTAGTTTTGTTAGATGATAAAAAGAATATTGCTTCTAATTCTACAGATTTAAAATTAACAGATCCGTGTCCAAAAGAAGGAATACTTTTAGGGTTTCCAGTGGATAGAAGTATAGTTAATAAATCTGGTTTCGATTGTAGACATCAAATTTGTCATGCGATAGAATATAGACTCTCAGTAAGTAATTACTTGAAAGATTGCAACCCTAATACGAAAAATCTCTTAAGAGAAGGTAGACCCATTTTAGACTGTGTTGCAGATATAAGAGTTCAATACTGGCTAGATACAGATCAAGATGGGAAAATAGATAAATCAAGCTTTGCTCCTATAGAGCGAGATAATGATCAACTTAATAAATTAAAAAACAATGACTTTTCTGATTTAGATGGAGATGGTAAGATAACTTCTTCAGAAATAAGGAAACAGCTTAAACTAATATCTATATATCTTCTTATGCAAGATGGAAAAAAAGATCCTGCGTTTGTATTTGATGCTCCATCTGGTTATGTTGAAACACAGGATAATGTAAAATTAAGACTTCCACCTGATTTTCAACATTATAAATGGAAAGTTATAAAGATAACAGTAAAACCAATAAACTTTTAGGTGCTTTTATGGAAAATAGAAAGAATGAAAAAGGAATTGCCTTAATAACTACACTTATTCTTGGACTAGTTGCTTTAACTTTTATAGGTGCTCTTTTATATATGCTAACATCAGAAAGTACAACTTCAGGAATTTCTAAAAGATATTCAACAGCTTTGGAAGCTGCCAAAGGTGCTTCTGAGTATGTTATATCTAGCTTGCTTGCTGATACTTTAGAATGTTCAACCCCTGATGGTTCTATAAAATGTAAATGTGTAGATTTAGATAATGATTTAGTATGCTCCGGAGCTTCTGGCACCTCTCAAAAAGCTATAAAGGTGGTTTTACCATCTGAATACAGTAATTTAGATGATTATAAAGTTGATGTCACCCTTCTTGCTAAAGAAATTGCACAAGATACTGCAGATGAAAAAGTTGAAATATACTCTTTCAAAGTTGTATCTCAAAGTAATAAAGGTGGAGAACCAGAAAAAGCAGAGATTAACTTTGTTTATAAATTAACAACAGAGCTAGAGTAATCCTATAATTTATCTCATAGCAATTTCCTTAAAAAATCTATATCTTTGCCATAGCTTTAGTAAACTATTTGGAGGTTAATATGGAGTACTTAACTAGAGAAGAAGTAGAAAAAATGATAAAAGAAGGAAAATCATTAAAAGATATGGATTTTTCATTTGCAGAACTTGATGGAATTGATTTTTCAGGACAGGATTTATCAGGAGCAACTTTTACAGGTGCAGAAGTTAGAAATGCTAATTTTGAAGGAGCAAATTTAGAAGGTGCGTTTATTGCTGATGCTGATTTTTCAGGTTCAAATTTCAAAAATGCAAATCTTTCTAGAGCAATACTTCAAAGAGTAAACTTAAGAAAAGCAAATTTTGAAAACGCAAAAATGTATAGAACAATGATGACTGTTTGTGATGCTACAGATGCAAATTTCACTAACGCAGATATGAGAGAAACAAGACTAGAAACATCAAAGCTTTTCAAAGCTAAAATGGATAGGGCAAATCTAAGTTTTTCAAATCTCAGAGGAGTAGATTTCCAAAAGGCAAGTTTTAAGAAGACTAAGTTTAGTAACTCAGACATGAGAAAGGCAAAACTTCAGGGGGCATGGTTTGAAGATGTTGAAGCAGAAAATGTTATGGTTTATGGAAAAGCTCCTTGGGACGTTGGAACAAAAGCAGATATAGATGTAGAAATGATAAAAGCTCCAAACTGGGATGACTAAAATGAAAGAAATTTTTTCTGTTTCTAATATTATTACTTTTGTATTGGTAGCTGCTGCTGCTTTTTATTTTCTTTATCAAAAAGGATACATACTTGCTAATTTTGAGCATTTAGACCCAAAGGAAGCTTATCAGCAATTTAAAAAGGATAGAAAAAATATCATTCTTTTAGATGTAAGAACACCTGAGGAAGTAAAAACAGATGGAAAAATCCCTAATTCTATTCTTATCCCTTTGAACAAACTAGCAGATAATATTGATAAACTTAAAAAATACAAAGATAAAAAGATATTTGTTTACTGCAGAAGTGGCAATAGAAGTGTAGCAGCATCTAGAATACTATCTTCTTTAGGTTTTAATGTTTATAACATTAAAGGTGGAATAAACGCATGGAAGGAAGCAGGCCTTCCAGTAAAATAAAACTTTATAATCATTTTAAAAAAAACATTTCTGACTTTATTGTAGAAGAAAAAATTCCTTTAACAAAAGAGGGGGATTTCCCCCTCTATCTGTTAAAAAAATCAAATGTATCAACTCTAGAAGCTGTAAGAATATTATCTCGCTTTCTAAAAGTTCATCCTGCAGATATTGGTTTTTCTGGTCTTAAGGATAAATACGGGATAACCTCTCAGTATATAACCCTGCCAAAAGGAAATTTTCCTGAGAAGCTATGCCTTATACAAAAAAGAGGAAAATGGATAAAAGCAGAAAATATCAATTATCCTAAAGAAACTGGTTTTTGTATAGAAAGGGCTGGTAGTTATAATAAAAAGCTAGAAGTTGGAGAGCTAGAGGGAAATTTCTTTACAATTACCCTTAAAAATCTTTCAAAAGAGCAAAAAAAGTTAATATTTCAAAACACTGAGTTTATTAAAGAGTTTGGTTTTGCAAACTACTTTGGAGAACAGAGATTTGGAACATTAAAAGGTTTTAAACAGTTTCTTCTTCCATATCTCTTAAAAGGAGATTACTGGAAGGCTGTTGAGGTATATTTAAGAATAAAAGGATATAAAGGACCTTTAAAAAACTGGGAAGAGATATACAGAGTATTAAAAGGAAAACTAGAAATTTATGAAAAAGATTTTATACTTGGACTAAAAAGGGGATTAAAGCCTGAAAAAGCTTTCAGGATCTTTCCTAAGAACATCAGGCTTATGTTTAACTTTTCTTTTCAGAGTTATCTTTGGAACAGGTATTTGTACCTATATATAAAGAAAAAATACCCTTATAAAATTGTTGATTTTATAAATAACTGGAGACTTGCTTTTTATACAAAGGTTTATGATTTTGATTATTTAAAAAATCTTGAAATTCCATATACAGGAAGAGAGTTCAAAGTAAAAGATAGTCTGCTAGAGGAAATAATATCTCAGGTTTTGAAAAAGACTGGTATAAAAGAAGAATTTTTTGAGAAAGAGGTTATAGGAATAAAGGTTTTAACAGATGGGAAAAGAAAAGCTGTTGTTATTCCTGAAAATCTAACCATAAAAAAGAAAAATAAAGATATAGTTCTAAAGTTTTTTCTTCCTTCTGGATCTTACGCAACAATTTTACTTAGAGCTATCCTATCCTAAAACAGTCCATTCCTTTTCCACTAAAACTTTATTCCCTTTTAAAATCCTTCCCTTTACTTTATCTTCAACACTAAAAGAACCAACTCCCTTAGGAGTTCCTGTCATTATAATGTCATAATCTTCTAAAGAAAAATACTCCTGAACTTTCTTTAATATCTCTTCAGGTTTAAAGATCATTAAAGATATATCTCCTTTTTGTTTAAGTGAATTGTTAATATAAAACTCCATAGATAAATCTGAAATATCATCTATAGGGACAAACTCAGAAAAAACAGCAGAGTTATCAAATGCTTTAGCTTTTTCCCATGGAAGACCTTTTTTCTTTGCTTTTTCCTGTTCTTCAACAAGGGTTAAATCAATTCCAAATCCTACTCCCTTTATTTTTCCCTCTTTAATAATAAAAGATATTTCCCCTTCATATCTGAAAGTTTTTTTAGGCTTATATACATCTAAAGAGATTGAAGAGTTCGGTTTTATAAAAAGAACAATATCATCAGGAATTTCGTTGTTTAACTCTTTTATATGCTCAACATAATTTCTCCCTACACATATGATTTTTGTTGGATAAACTTTTTCATGGTTAAAAATTACATAGTTCATGGAAAACCTCAAAAAATTTCTGGAACTATATCATTTTAACAATCAAAAATATTCATGAACAAAAGGGAAGGGATTATATCCCCTTCCTTTCAAAAAACTTTCTTCTTATAAGCATTACAGATGGGAATACAATAGCAAAAATTAATGAAATATCTATATCTTTTCCACTATATAAAGAACAACCACCTCCACCACCGCTACTGCTTCCACTTTCATGGTCTAAAGTATCCTCTTCTTGATTATTTTGATTTCCCTGATCGTTAGAATTATTTAATGGACTGTCATTTTCCTGTCCATTATCTTCAGGATTATCTGTAGATGGTGGATTAGATGGGCTATCATTGTCCTGATTAGGATAATCAGTATCATTGTCCATTTGAGGAATGTTGTCATTGTCAGGATAATTAGAATTAAAGTCATTATCCTGTATGTTATCTGGATTATTAAAGTTATTATTTGGTAAACCTATTCCTGAAGGATCAACAATTATACCGTTTTCTTTTCCATCTTCATCTAATTCTCCACCATCTTTAATGGAAAATTTTATATAGCTGTTTCCTGCTATAAGTCCATTTTCCCAATTTGTACCATCATAGCTAGACTGTATTTCTCCGTGATATATATACGGCTTTTTACCTTCTGGATACTTAACAAAAACAGCATTTTCAGGAATAGGCTCAGGAAGTTTTATAACAATATTAACTTTTTCTCCAATTGAAAGATTTTCAATTTTTATTGAAATGAGACCATAAGGAAACTCAAACTGTTTCGTTTCTCCTATCTCAGATTCATCAACAATTGGAAACTTACCATTTGGTTTTAGTGTAGCTTTGTCATCTTCTACCTTTATTCTTAAATCTTTACCTTTTATTCTGTCTGGTAATTTGACAGGAGCATTATTTATAACTTCATCATTAAGTTTTAGTCCTATTTCGTTTTTCTTATTTCTTGTATCTTTATCTTCCCATTTGTCTAAAATTCCGTCTCCGTCAGAATCTGGGTCTAAAAGATTTGGAATTCCATCATTGTCTAAATCTTCAAAGCCTTCTTCACTATCAGGAATGCCATCATTGTCATCGTCAGAATCATATATATCAGGTATACCGTCTTTATCTGTGTCTATTTCATATCTTTCTGCACCTTCTATTTTTACAACTAACATATAAATGTTATTATCTAAGCCGTCAAAATCTGCTTCCTTTAATAAAATCTTTGAAGTACTTAAAGTTTTTTCTGTTTTAGATATTGGGTCTATTACAGTTATTTTTGGCTTTCTTATATTTTCCACTTTTAAATAGCTGCCGTTTTCTATAATCAAACCATATGTTCCATAGTCTAAATTAGAAAGCTCACTTTGAAGAGTTATGTCTTGGATTTTTACTATCTTTAGAAATTTTCCATCTGTGCTTAAATTTAACTGTTTGTTATCAATATGTATAACTGCTCTATTGTCTGCTAAATCTACATTGTTACTCTCTACAAATACTCCAGATATATATACAGGCTCAGACCAATCATAATTTGAAGAAACACCTTTAACAAGGATACTGTAAACTTTTTCAGGAGATAGAACAAATTTTGGAATATTAATCTCTTTTTTACTTAATTTTCTTTCTATTATTTTTTTATCTCCATCTATTATCCTTAATAAAACGTTTTTTGATACTCCTTTCATCTGTATTTTTGCAAAAAAGTTATCTTGAGTAAGTATTTCTACTACAGGTTTTACAGGCTGGACTATAGCAGTTATAGGAACAGATATGTTTCCTTTAGGGGTAGTGATTATAAGAGATGAATTTATTTCTCCTACTTCTTGGGGATTTATTTTTACAACTATTTTACATTCTTTTCCTTTGTCAACATTTGAGCAGAAATTTTCAACTGAAAGATTTTTACTGTCTTGCAAAATAGCTGAAATCTGTACAGGAATATTGCTGTTATTGAGTAACGAAATTTCTTTCTCTAAAGTTTCATTAACAGATATAATTCCAAAGTCTATAGTTTTTGGAGTTATATCTATATCAATAACTATAGGATAAGATGAAGGATCTTTAGGATCCTTTCCGCTTTGTATTTCATCTATATTTGTGAAACCGTCATTATCAAAATCTTTTTCTGCATCAGTGTTATCAAATGGATTTAGCCCGTATTTAATTTCTAGTTTGTCTTCTATTCCATCTCCATCTGCATCAGTATCAAGAGCATCAATAATTCCATCATTATCTAAATCTCTTCCATTATTGAACTCTTCATTATCCAGTATTCCATCATTATCACTATCTTTAGAGTTAGGATTTAATCCTTTCTCAATCTCAACTGAATCAGATATACCATCATTATCAGTATCCTTATACATTTCCCTTTTATAGCAGTTATTTATACCTGTTATATCAATAATATCAATATCTGTGTCCTCACAGTTTATTAAAATATTATCTTTGATGGATAAAGTATAGGATTTTTTTAAGGGTATTTTGGTTAAAAAAACAGGTTCTTTTTCATTAGAAATATCATATATATACACACCTTTATCTCTTACTGAAACATAAAGTAGGTTTCCATCTATCTTCAAATCAGAAATAGGTTTTATATCTAGAGATTTTATTTTTACAGGATTATGAATATCCTCTATTGAGTAAACATTAAGATAATACTCATTCCCTATAAAAAGGGTATTTCCCTTAACAGCCAAAGCATTTGCAAATTTCTCTTCTTCTATGGTTTCTACCAAAGAAGCATTTTCTGGATCTGATATATCTCCTATTCTAACTCCTATATTTTGAGCAGTAAGAATAATATAATTTCTATAAAATGCTATCTTTAATCCCCCAAGTTCTGGAAATTCCCCTATAATTTGAGGATTATTTACATCTGAAAAATCTATAACTCTTAATCCTTCACAACTACCAGCAGCAAAAATATAGTTATCTTTTACTGCAATATCATAGACGCTAATGTTTTTTACACTTCCTAAAGGGGTAAGTTTTGAAGGTA
>JALWKR010000059.1 GCA_027081375.1 Persephonella sp. | reverse complement strand
ACGAACCTTCAGGACTTGCTGAAGCTATAGGGTTAATATTTATAACTTCTTTAGCTTTAAGACTTCAGTTTAACTTATGGCAAAAACCTTATTATATATTTTCCGTTTATCTGTTTTTTCTTACTGTAGCTCTTGCAACAAAAAACAAAACTATATGGATAAGTTTGTTCTTTGTTTTAGTTTTTACAGTTTTATACAAAGCTATTTCAGCCTTTATCTTGGAAAAAAAACTTAGATACTTTTCTATAAAAGATATTTATCATGGAGTTGTTAGTAACATAACAAAAATAAGTATCATCAAAATAGTTCTAATATTTACAACCTTTGGAACATTTTTTTATCTATATAACGCATCTTTAAAAGAGCCTATTTTCTCAGAAAAAATGCTTGAAGAGAAAATGAAAACTGAAAGAGGAAAAGCATTTTGGGCAGTGGTTGAGCTTTTAGAAAAGAGTAACTGGATAGGTGGATATGGATACGGATTTGTAGAAGCTCACTTTTCAAAATCTCGGCAGGAAATACTTGGGCTTGGGGAAGGAGTATCTATGGTTTTTAACTCTTATCTTGATGCGTGGCTAGCTGGAAGTATTATTAATCTGATATTTCAATTATCCCTCTTGGTAATATCTTTTAGTTTTAAATACTTTCCTACTATGTTTATTCCCCTGTTTCTATTTATTGGAGCAAATCTTAATCCTCTATATGGGGATGAGTATTACTATCTTTTTTTAGGAGTATCCTTTGGATTTAAGAAATTTTATAAACAGCTAAAGATCTGACCATTTACCTCTGATGGTAGGTTTTTTTAGAGAGTTAGATAGTCTTTCTAAAAACTCTTTCCTTGGTATCTCAACTGCTCCAAATCTTGCCATATGAGGAGTTGACTGCTGACAGTCAATCATATCAAAATCCAGTTCTTTAAGCTTTCTAACAAGATGGACAAAAGCTACTTTTGAGGCATCAGAAACTTTATGAAACATACTCTCCCCAAAGAATGTTCCTCCTAATGCAATACCGTAGAGGCCACCAACAAGTTTTCCATCTAAATACGTCTCTACAGAATGAGCATATCCAAGTTTATGAAGCTCTATATAAGCATCTATCATATCTGCATTCAGCCATGTTCCATCCTGTCCAGGTCTTGGAACATAGGCACAGCTTTTTATAACTTCTTCAAAATTTGTATCAAATTTAACTGTAAAACCTTTGTTTTTTAATACTTTTTTTAGACTTCTAGAAATTTTTAAGTTATCAGGAAATAAAACCATTCTTGGATCAGGAGACCACCATAAAATAGGTTCATCTTCAGAATACCATGGGAATATACCTAGAGAGTAGGCAAATAAAAGCCTTTCAGGAGATAAATCTCCCCCTGCAGCTAATGGAAAATCTCCTGGAGCAGTTGAAGGATCAGGAAACCAGATATCATTTTTATCAAGCCATACAATCATAAATCTATTTTCTTTTTAAAAGCTCAGGAAGTTTATAAAGATAAATTAATATTTTTTTCCATTTATTCCACTCTATCGCAGGAATATTTGCCCCGTAAATACCAGGTTTTTTTAGATCTTTTCCAACTCCTGATTTGGCAGTAACTATAATGTTATCTCCTATGTTTATATGATCTGCAACTCCTACCTGTCCTGCTAAGATAACATTGTTGCCTATATTACAGCTTCCTGCGATACCAACCTGTGAAACAAGAATTGTATTTTTTCCTATGTTACAGTTGTGCCCAACCATAACAAGATTATCTATTTTTGTTCCTTCTTTTATCACTGTTTTGTCTATCATAGCTCTATCTATAGTTGTATTAGCTCCAATCTCTACATCATCTTCTATGACAACACTGCCTATATGATTTATCTTTATGTGCTTTCCATCTTTTTGATAGTATCCAAAACCGTCTCCTGCTATAACTGCTCCTGAGTGAATAATAACCCTGTTACCAATTATTGTGTTTTTATATACTGTTACTCTTGGATATAAAATAGAATCTTTACCGATTTTTGTGTTTCTTCCTATGTAAGTAAAGGGAAATATTTTTGTGTTATCACCTATCTCAACATTATCTTCTATAACAACGTACTCTCCAATATAAACGTTTTTACCTAATTTTACATTTTTTCCTAAAACAGCGGTTTTCGCTATAAAATCTTTCTTCTCTTCTTCTCTATAAAGAGTATCTAAAAGGTAATAAACAACTTTCTCTGGAGAATCAACAATAAGCTGAGGTTTGTTTATATCAAGTTGTTCTTTCGTTACTATAGCTCCAGCTTTGCTTTCTTTAAGTTTATCCAGATATTTTTTATCTTTTATAAAAACGATATCTTCTTCTTTTGCATTTTCAGGGGAAGATACCCCTTTTATATCAATATCTTCCCCTAAAAGTTTTCCATCAAATTTTTTAGCTATTTCTGAGAGTTTCATCTTACTTATTCATCTCTTTAATAATGTCTTCTGTTATATCAATTTTAGGAGAAGAGTATAAAACTCCTGCTAAAAGAGCTTTAACAAAAACCACATCTATTTTGTGCTTTTGAGCGTATTTTTTAACAGCCTCTTTAACTTTATCAACAAGCTTTTTTTCTGCTTCAGCTTTCATTTTGCTAAGTTCCTGTGTAGCTCTTATCTGAAGATTTCTAATTTTTTCTTCTATTTTCTTTTTCTCTTCCATCTTTTTCTTTTTTCCTTCTTCACTTAACACAGGACTTTTAAGTTGTTTATCTATCTCCTGATATTTTTTTTGAAGGTCTTCAAGCTGCTTTTTATAATAAGAGAGTTTTTCTTCCATCTCTTTTTTGTACTTTAGACCTTCCTTTGATTTTAATATTGCCTGCTCCATATCAACAACAGCAAATTTAATATCCTTTAAATCTTTAGCAAAAGAAAAAGATACTGAAACTAACAATGCCATAAAAAATAATGAAAGTCTCTTCAATGTCTTCCTCCTTTTTAGAAAAATGTACCTAAAACAAATCCAAATCTTGAATCACTAACTCCATCAGGAGCATTTAAAACTTTACCATAGTATATATCAATTGGAGCCATAGGTGTTATTAATTTAAGACCAAGTCCTATAGAGTAATACATATGCCTGAATGGGTTACCTGCATTGTATCCTTTACCAACATCAACAAAACCATATCCCCATAAGAACTTTTCAGCTATAGGATGATTTAGCTGAAGATTAAAAACTAGCTGTTGCTTGGAACCTAAAGGCTCTTTTTTCTTCTTATCGTAAGGACCACCCATACCGTAATCAAATCCTCTAACTGAAAAATCTCCTCCAACAAAGAACAGCTCATCTAATAAAATTTTTGATTTCATAGCTTTTATAGCACCGTATCTCACTTTTGCAGATAGTACCCAGTCTGTATAGAAGAACTTATCAGGAATAAAGAAAGCATAACTTATATAAGTTTTGTAATATCCTCTGTTACCAAAACCTACTTTAAAACCTATATTAAAATCTGAACCCTTTGTTGGAAGTATTGGATTGTCAACACTGTTTCTGTTGAAGTTCCAGAACACAGAAAATATAGAGTAAGAACCAGCCTGATCCTGAATTCTAACAGGAGCATCATTATCTATATCTTTAAATTTTCCTGCCTGATATCCAATTCCAAATCCAGTTCTCCAGTATTCAGATATCTCATAAGAGATTGTAGGTGAAATACCCTTTTTCTCAGAAACAAAAGACGTATAATCAACATATCTGTCATAAAGATCGATACCTAAATCAACAGGTTTGTAAAATGCCCATCTATGAAGGTAAGAAATAGAGTTATTTCTATAATCTGAACCAATAGTAAGGGATAATCCTATTGTATCCCCTGTTCCCATAAAGTTTGCTTTTTTTATTGCTGCAAAAAGAGAAAATCCTGTTAGCTGACTATAGCCAGCTCCAAAAGATATCTGCCCTGTAAATCTTTCTGAAACCTTTACATCTATATCAAGCTTATTGTCTTCTTTTATCTTCGGATCAAAGCCAACAGAGTTATAAAATCCTAATCTGTATAGTCTTGATTGTGATCTAAAGAGTTTTTGTCTCTCTAATAAATCTCCAGGAGAAAATCTAAGCTCTCTTCTTACCACATAATCTCTTGATTCATAGTTTCCTGTTATATCAATCTTATCTACGTAAAAAATCTCCCCAGGTTCAATGTTGTAAACTACCTTAACTGTTTTTTCTTCTTTATTAAGAATTCTATTAATTGGAGCAGAGGCAAATATAAATCCAAGCTCTGAGTATTTATCTAGTACATGTTTTTTTATTTTTTCTATAATCTCTCCATTGTAATAATCTCCAAGTTTTAAATCTTTTTTAAACCTCTCTAAAAGCTCTTCATCTGTATAATACAGGTTGTTTTTAAAAGCTATGTCTGTAAGTTTATACCTTGGTCCTTCTTTTATTTTTATTTTGATTATATATTTTTCCCCATCCTTTAACTGAATAACAGGTTCAGAAATGTCTACATCAAAAAATCCCTTTTTAATATAAAAATCCCTTATTCTTTCAATATCATCATATAGAATATCTTTATCTAAAGCTGGTTTAAATCTTAACTTCCATACATTTCTTGCCTTTGTTTCCATCACATCTAGGATTTCATCATCAGGTATCTGTTTGTTTCCTTCAATGATAATCTTATCTACATATGCCCTTTCTCCTTCATCTATCTTAAAAACAAGAGTGTTTCCTTTAAAGTAAAAAGAAACCTTTACATTGTAATACCCTTCCTTCTGATACTTCTTTTTGATAATCATTTCCATTCTTTTTATCTCATCTATGGAAAAAACCCTTCCTAAACCTTTCTTCAGTGAAGCGAGCTTTTCAGCAAGTTCAGGACCAATACTTGTTATAGGCAATATTCCACCACTTTCTAACCTCTGCTGAGTTTCTATACCTAATGCTTGAAGTAGGTCTTCTGATGATATCTCATGGTTTCCTTCAAATTCTATTTTTTGAACCACAGGGAGTTCTTCAAAAACAAAAATTAAATCAATTCCATTTTCAGTGTATCTTGTATATGCTTCAATATCCCTAAAATATCCAAGTTTATAAAGCTCTCTTAATGTTTGGGCAAGTTTATCCCTTGTAACTATAGCTCCCTTTCCAAAGGGAATAATAGGTTTTATTATCTCTGGGTCAACAAATTTTAGACCTTTTATATGAATAGTGTTAAGTTTATAAACTTTTTGAGATTGTTGATTTTTAGGAGAATTTAAAGAAATATCTTGAGCCTGAGAATAGGAAAAAGATACCATAAAAATAAAAAAGAGGAGGGCTAAAAACCCTCCTCTCTGAAGTTCTAAAAATCTCTTTATGTAGCTGCCACCTCTTTTTTCTCGTCTTTTTTCTTGGGTTTTATAACCTTCAGTCCAACAGAACCATCTTTTTTCAACACAATCTCTGCTGTAGAGCCCTCTGGAAGATTTCCTTTCAGTATTTCCTCCGCTAAAAGATCCTCTACTAGAGACTGTAGTGCCCTTTTTATACTTCTTGCTCCAAATTCTGGTTTGAATTCTTTCTCTATTAGATAATCCACGAACTTCTTGGACAGTTTTACAGTTATACCCCATTCTTTTAACCTTTTATTAATTTCCTTAAGCTGAATATCAATTATACCTTTAATAACATCTTTGTCTAGAGGCTTGAATACTATTACATCATCAAGTCTATTTAAGAATTCAGGGCTAAAATGTTTCTTAACCTGCTGTAAAACATTCTTTTTCATTTCCTCATAATCTAAAATTGTAGATTTTTGCTCAAATCCCATTCTATTACTTTCAAGTATAAGTCTAGCACCAAGGTTAGAAGTCATTATGATAATTGTATTGCTAAAATCTACCACTCTTCCAAAAGAATCTGTTAATCTTCCATCATCAAAAATTTGCAAGAATATATTAAACACATCAGGATGAGCCTTCTCTATCTCATCAAACAAGATTACTGAGTATGGTCTTCTTCTTACTGCCTCTGTTAACTGTCCACCTTCCTCGTAACCAACGTATCCTGGAGGTGCACCAACAAGTCTAGATACAGTGTGTTTTTCCATAAACTCAGACATATCAAATCTAATTAGAGCCTCTTCTGTTCCAAATAGATATTCAGCTAGAGCTTTTGCAGTTTCTGTCTTACCTACCCCTGTTGGTCCTAAGAACATAAATACTCCAATTGGTCTGTGATGTCCTTTTAGACCAACACTATTTCTTCTTATTGCTTTTGAAATAGCTTTTATAGCTTCATCTTGATCAACAACCCTTTTATGTAGCTCTTCCTCTATATGAAGTAGTTTTTCAGCCTGAGACTCAGTAAGTCTTGCAACAGGAATTCCAGTCCATTTTGCAACAACTTTAGCTATATCTTCTGCAGTAACCTTTGGTTTCTTCTCTTTTCTTTTCTCTTTCCATTCAGATTTTAGTGTTTCAAACTTAGCTCTTAGTTTTAACTCTTCATCTCTAAGAGCAGCTGCTTTTTCATAATCTTGTTCTTTTGCAGCTTGAGCTTTTTCTTCTTCTATCTGTTTAATTCTCTCCTCTATTTCTCTAAGTTCAGGAGGAAGTTCAAGTTCTTTAATCCTTACCCAAGCTCCAGCTTCGTCTATTAAGTCTATAGCTTTATCTGGAAGCTGTCTATCTGTTATATACTTAACTGAATACTCTACTGCTTTTTCTATAGCTTCATCTGTGTATTCAACTTCGTGGAACTCTTCAAACTTCTTCTTAAGACCTTTTAATATTTTTACAGCATCTTCAGGAGTTGGAGGTTCTACCAATACAGGCTGAAATCTTCTTTCTAAAGCTCCGTCTTTTTCAATGTATTTTCTATACTCATCTATTGTAGTAGCACCTATTACCTGTATTTCACCTCTAGCTAAAGCTGGCTTAAGCATATTTGAAGCATCAATTGAACCTTCAGCAGCTCCAGCTCCAACAAGTGTATGAAGCTCATCTATAAAGAGAATTATGTATGGAGCTTTTTCTAGCTCTTTTAAGATATTTTTTAATCTTTCTTCAAACTGTCCTCTATACTTTGTTCCTGCAACTAATGCTGCTAAGTCTAAAGCAACAAT
>JALWKR010000058.1 GCA_027081375.1 Persephonella sp. | reverse complement strand
ACCTGTTATAAGGACAACTTTTTCCATTTTTGACCTTTTTTTCTTAATAAAATATCAGAAAAAAGGGTGCGAAAGCACCCTAAGGAAAGGAAGGCCTAGTATGTAATCTGTTTACTGTCTATAACAATACCTGTATTAGCTTTTGTGTTATACAGAGATTGGAATTTTCTAACATAAGGACTTTTTTCTGCATCTTTAACTAGGTCTTTAAAGAAAGGATAAGAAACACTTTGATATCTTAGTTCTACTGTTATTGTAAATGGACCTTTTGCTCCTTTTGTATCTATCTTGTATAAAACTGCATCTGAACCGCCGATAAAGTTTTCATCATTTTCAGCATTTCCTTTCACAGCTATATCTGCTGGTGCAGATGATTTGTCAAATCCTTCAGGAAGTAGTCTGTTATCTTTCGCATAATCATAAGCATTTAAAAGGGTGTATGTAACATTTCCATTGAAGTCTTTCATCACAGCTTCATATATTTGAACTTGCTCAGGAGAAGTTATAACATCATAGTGAGGCTCATAATTGTATATATCTCTATCTGCATTAGAGCCTATAATCTCCCCGTTAGATTTTACTGCTCCTGACTCAAAAATAACTTTACCTGTTTTGTCTTTTACAACAACATGAAGCCAAGCTCTTCTTATAGGGGTACCTGAAGGGAATTTGTGTCCTGTTTTATTTTCAACAATAACAGGAAATTCTAATACTCCATTTTTTATAGATACTGCACCAATATGAAGCTCAGCTGTTTTGTTTTTTAGCATGTCCAATGTTCTTTTTATAGTTTTGTTAAATTCACCAGTTGTAGCTTCTACTCCTAAAGATTTTGCATTGTCTCTTAGTATAGAGAGCATAAATACATTTCCACCTACAAAGTAATGCTTAGCAAAAGGTTCTCTTTCAGGTAAAAATCTAGGCATTCTTGATATTTTCACTCCACCGTTTGCTTCAGGCATATGACATTTCTGACATGTTAATCCATTTTTTGAGTAATCACTATGTTTCCATTCTAAGTACGGAGTTTGCTCTGGAAAGTGCCCTACTACGTTATTTTCATAAACTGTTGGTGTTTTTAATGTGTGACATGTTGCACAAAGTTCTGATTTTTTTATATGAGAAGAGTAAACAGGCTGATATTTAGCCATTCTAACCATTGGTCTTTCAAAAGGATTTTTAAAAGGTCCGTATATCTTTCTATAAGGCTTTTTAGTAATTTCATCTACAAGATATCCCCCTGAGAAAGAACTTTCAGAACCTAAGTTATCTGGTTTTATCTGGTGACAGAGGGTACATGAAACTCCCTCCATTGCTAGCTTGTGATACTTGTTGTTCTTGTTAAGAAAGCCATTTCCAAAAATCTCTATCTTCTGATTATCAAACTGAGCCTGTGTTTTTGCCATAGGCATATGACAGGTAGAACATTTTTTCTCTATTACTCCTTTAAACGACGGATTTCTAAGTATTTCTGAATGAACCTTTGCCTGCCAGAGAGGATCAACCGCAGAGTTTGCCATCATAGTAGAACGCCAATCTTTGGATATTGAAACATCATGTCCTGATTTATCTTTTAGATTATTGTGACATCTAGCACAAAGCTTATAAGATGCGAAATGATTAGTCTGCCATGCATTACCCATATTACCCATCATGCTACTGTGATTCATATTATTTCTTCCTCTAGAACCTTGTCTTGCATGCATTCCTCTATTTCCATTATTTCTATTCCCCATAGCCATTCTTCTGTGCTGGTGCTGATTTTGTGCCGAGAATTTACCTCTACGCTGGTTCATCTGCTGATGTCTGCCTCTGTTATGTTGAAAGTATGAGCTAGAATCTCTCTTATTTCCCATCCTTGAGTTGTCATCAAAACCTCTGTTAGAACTATTGTTCATCCACCATGGCATAGCAGTAGCAGAATAAGAGAGCACCGCAATCCCTAATAAATAACGTAATATTTTCATAACACTCCTCCTTTTACTATTTTGTGTAGTGATTTTACAGGAGAAGTGTTACTTAAGTGTTAACGGATAAATTAAAAAGTTGAAACACCTTGATTAGCAATACTAAGTCTCAGCGAATCTTCCCATTGAGTAGAATTTTGCCTGTCTTTTTTCTACAAGCTCATCTACAGGTATATCAATAATCTCTCTTAAAGCTTTTCTTATTCCTCTTTTAACAAGTCTATATGTTTTTTTGGGTTGTAAATGGGCTCCTCCTAGAGGCTCAGGGACAATACAGTCTATTATTCCAAGTTCCTTCAGGTCTTTAGAAGTTATTTTCAAGCTTTCAGCAGCTTCTGGAGCTTTTTCCTGAGACTTAAAAAGGATTGCAGCACAACCTTCTGGAGATATTACAGAATAAATAGCGTTTTCAAGCATTAAAACCCTATCAGCTACCCCTAAAGCCAAAGCTCCTCCACTTCCACCTTCCCCAATAACAACAGCAACAGTAGGAACTTTTAAACTTCCCATAGTCATAATACTTTCTGCTATTGCCTGTGATTGTCCTCTCTCTTCAGCTCCAATTCCTGGATATGCCCCTGGGGTATCTATAAATGTGATAACAGGTCTTTTAAACTTTTCAGCAAGTTTCATGACTCTTATAGCTTTTCTATAGCCTTCAGGATGAGGCATTCCAAAGTTTCTCTCTATTTTTTCTTTTGTATCTTTACCTTTTTCATGTCCTATAACGGCAACTGGTTTGCCTTCAAAGAAGGCAAATCCTGCAATTATGGCCTTATCATCTCCAAACTTTCTATCTCCATGAAGCTCAACAAAATCTGTAAAAATATTTTCAACATAGTCTATGGTATGAGGTCTTTTAGGATGTCTTGCTAGCTGAACCCTTTCCCATGCTGTTAACTGCTCTGATTTTTCCTTAGCTAGTTCTTTAAATTTTCTTCTTTTTTCTATAAGTTCAGGTAAAAGCTCTTTTCTGCCTTTTTTAACTTCCTGTCTTAAAACAAATATACTGTCCCCTAATATCTGAAGCTCTTTATCTAAATCTCTGCTCATTAGCTCACCTCTTTAAGAACAAGAATTATATATGTAATATAAAAAACTATACCTAAAGCTAAACCTAAAGGTATAAATTTCTTATTAACAAATGAAAGCACAAGAGCAAAAAAAGATGCTAATATCGCAAATATACCTGAAATAAAAGCAAGCCCTTCTAAATTCCAGTGAGTAAAAACAATCCCAAAGCTAACAGGTATTGTACTTTGAAAAACCATAGCCCCTGAAACATTTCCTATTGCAAGGGTGTCTTTACCCCTTAAAGTCCACAGTACACTGTTTATTTTCTCTGGAAGCTCTGTTGCAACTGGTGCAACAAGCAAAGAGAAAAGAAGTGGAGAAAAACCTAAAGCTAAACTTATCTTTTCAATACCTTCAACAAATAAATGAGCACCACCAATCATCATTACAAGAGCAACAATAACCTGAAACCAAACTATCCATATAGCAGGGTGTGGATTATTTGGAGAGAAATAAAGGTGCTCAGTTTCTTCCATATCTTCGCTTTCACCTCTTAAAGTAAGGTAAACATATAGCCCATATAAAGATAATAAAAATAGTGCTGTGAAAATTCTGAGTAGATGATTTTCAAATGGGACTATAAAAAGAGCTATAGAATAAGCAAATAAGAAAAATACTAAGTCTCTTCTGAAGCCTACAGTTTCTATATTTAAAGCTAAATCTCTTTTTTTAAGAAAGAAAGCTAAAATTGCAGTTATACCAATAAGGGGAAATGCAAGGGTAGAAAGCATAAAAGGAGCTCCAAGAATAGCTCCTACACCTATATCCACTCCTGCATTATGAGAGAAAAAAATAACAGCTATAATAGGGAGAATAGTTTCAGGAAGTGCTGTCCCAACAGCTGCTAAAACACTTCCTGTAAAGTTCTGAGAAAAACTTAATCTATGACCTATAGCCTCTATTCCGTTGGTAAATAACTCCCCTGCAGCAAGGATTAAGACTAATCCTATTAGAAAAAGAAGAAGGTCTACTATCAAGCCTTACCTCTTTCTTTGAGTTTCTGCTTGATTAGTTCTCCAAGGGTACCTAATCCTTCTCCTTTAGGTTTTACTTTTTCTATCACTTTCTTTATCTCTTCTTTTTCCTTATCTTTTTCTAAAGCTTTTATGCTAAGAATGATGTCATTTCCTTTTATTTTAATAATCTTAGCTTCTATTTCCTGTCCCAATGATAATTTATCGCTAGGTATCTCTATCTTCTCTTTGGATATCTCTTTTACAGGTATAAAACCTTCTACATCATTATACAGTTCTACAAAAGCTCCTCTATCTATAAGCTTTTTAACTTTTCCTTTTACAACATCTCCTACTTTATGCTGATTTAAAAACTTCTCCCAAGGATTTTCTGTAAACTGTTTTAATCCAAGTCTTATTTTATTATCCTCTCTTCCTAAAACCTTAAACTCTCTAACCCTTGGACCTTTTAATACCTGTCCAATATTCTTTATCTTAGGGTTCCATGTTGCATCTTCTAAATGAAGTATTCCTTCTATTTCTCCTAAGTCTATAAACGCAACTTTATTTTTAATATCTTTTATTTCACCTTTTACAACAGAACCTTCAGGATTTTCTTCAAGGAACTTATCTATTGGGTGAGGCTCAGCGGCTTTTATACTTAGTTTTAGTCTTCTTTTGTCCCTATCAAGTTCTAATATTTTCGCCTCTACTTTATCTCCTTTTTTAAAGAGAGATTTATATTTTTGAGGATAAAGATGTGATGTTTCATTTTTATGGATAAACCCTTCTAACTGCCCAACTTTTACTATAAGACCGTAATCATTTATATCTGAAACTACAGCTTCAACTACATCTCCAACATCTTTATCAAACTCTTTCCATGGGTTTGGTTCAAGATCTCTTTTGGAAAAGAGAACTTTTTGATTTTCCTTATCAACTTCTTTTATCATTACCTTTATTTTATCACCAACAGACAGCTCATCTATTGAACGGCTTTTATCCCATGAGTATAAAGATTTTGGTAAAAATCCGAATATAATGTCATCTAAAGAGAGAACTACCCCATTATCTAGTTTTTTAACAACCTTTCCTTCAACTTCCATTCCTTCTTTAAGAAGCTCAAATATCTCATCTTTCTTTTTCTTAAGATCTTCTTCTACAACCTGCTTCCTAGATATAACTATGTTAGGAACCTTTTTAGCTTTATCAAACTTTATTATATAAGCCTCAAATTCTGCAGGAGGAAACTCTTCTCCTTTTTTAAGTCCTGACTCTGAATAAGGAAGATACGCTTTTACTCCATTTATAGAAACAATAAATCCTTTTTGTGCTTTTCTGTCTAATTTTACTTTTACCCTCTCTTTATTTGTAAATGCATCTTCCAACTGCTTTAACGTCTGTTGAACAATAAGAGGTTTTCTAGATATTACCTGATAACCTTCTTTATTTCTTCTTCCAAGATAGATAGCTTCAATCTCATCTCCTTCTTTTAAGCTTTCTATCTCATCTACAGGAATAACAACTTCTGTTTTCTGTCCTATATCAACAAAGGCAACATCATCCTGAATTCTAACAATTTTTCCTTTTACTTTTTCTCCTCTTGAGTAAAAATTTAAATTCTGAGATTCTTCCTCAAGAAGTTTTTGAAATTCTGATTGAGTATTTTCCA
The DNA here is from genome assembly GCA_027081375.1 of Persephonella sp. Lineage (GTDB taxonomy): Bacteria > Aquificota > Aquificia > Aquificales > Hydrogenothermaceae > JAADDV01. Next base: position 1,415 of record JALWKR010000058.1, on the reverse strand, counting down.
TTTTTTACCCCATAAAATAAAAACTTATCAAGCCTATCTATTATAACACTTTGGGGTAAAAACTTTGTTGCCTAATATCAATTTATACTCTTCCTTCTATAAACTCTCCAAAAACCTCATCAAACCACCCTAAAGCTTCTTCTTTTGTATCAAATACCTGACTGTGAAAAACAGGATGTTTTTCACTTGTAGTGTAGAAAGCCCATCTGTAAACAGATGTTTCATTGTAAACATCTAAAGTAGGCTCCTCTAACTCTATTGCTATAATATTTTCTAGGTTTATATATAAACCTAGATCAACTCTCATAAACATCTTACTCCCCCTGTTTTTTTATTTTCTCAAGCTCTTCCTTTTTTTTCTTAAACCACCTTATTGAAGATATAACAAGTATTATGCCAAGAACTCCCCCAGAGATGAGTTTAGCAAAGGTAATATCCCAGTTTAAAATTCTAACTTCAGAAAACCATAGAAAAACATATACTAGATAAATTCCATATAAAAGTAGAGCTACAGAAAAAGCTTCCCAGATTATCTTTGTAATCATTGAAAATCCTCTTATTTTATAATTGTTTTTAAAGCTAATATTATAAAGTAGAGGCGTGAAAATATGCTGATTAAAAGTATCAAAGAAATGAAAGAAGTTATAAAAAAAGAGAAATCTAAAGGAAAAACTGTTGGCTTTGTTCCCACTATGGGATACTTACATAAAGGGCATGTTTCATTAATAAGATGCTCTAAAAAAGAAAACGATATTACTGTGGTAAGTATATTTGTAAACCCAATACAGTTTGGGAAAAATGAAGATTTAGATAAATATCCAAGGGATATAAACAGAGATTTTTATATCTGTAAAGAAGAAGGAGTAGATTACGTATTTTTCCCTTCTTATGAAGAAATGTATCCAGAAGGTTATTCAACATATGTAGAAGTTGAGAGATTAACTGAAGGATTATGTGGAGCATTTAGGCCTGGGCATTTTAAAGGAGTGACAACTGTTGTCACTAAACTGTTTAATATTGTAAATCCAGATAGAGCTTACTTTGGGAAGAAAGATTACCAGCAGTTCAAAGTTATCAAAAAGATGGTTGAAGATTTAAATATGGATATTGAAGTAATAGGATGTCCTTTAATAAGAGAAGAAGATGGATTGGCTCTTTCTTCTAGAAACAAATATTTGTCTCCTGAAGAAAGAAAATCAGCTCTTTCCTTAAGTAAGGCTTTATTTTATGCAAAAGAACTATTTGAAAAAGGGGAAACAAATCCTGAAAAAATAAAAGAAGAGATGGAAAAGATTATAAAATCCTATCCTCTTGTTAAAGAAATTCAGTATATAGAGATTGTTAACTCTGAAACATTAGAACCTAAAAAAGTTGTAGAAAAAGGAGATGTAATAGCTTTAGCTGTTTATGTTGGA
>JALWKR010000057.1 GCA_027081375.1 Persephonella sp. | reverse complement strand
TCACCTTCATAATTTTCACAGGGTTTTCCTCTATTGTTTAGTTTATTTAAGCAGTACCCATCTTCTTTATAACTAACAGTTGCAGCTGTCCCTGACACTTTTTTATCAAGCCATGGATAAGCATCGTTTATTGCAATAATGAAGTTTTTTTGACAAGGATATAAAATAGGGTCAAGCCACTTTAAATTTTCAGATTGATTACAGAAAACAGGAAAACCATCATCTACGTTGTCCAAACCTTCGCAGTAATCCTGAGTAGGAGAAAGATTTTTAAAATATCTGATTATCTCATAGTACATCTCACTAACAGGATCATAACTTTTGTATCCTGAAGCATATCCAAACTTGTTTATGTAATTAATAAGTCCACTGTTTCCAGTGCTAAAGTTGTCAGGATTATCTATAAATATTCCGTCATTATCAATCTCTTTTCTTGGGTTGTCGCAACCACCTCTTGTTTTGCACAGAACAACATTTCCATTTTCGTCGTAATACTTTAATCCATATGGAATTTTATCTGATATCCACTTGATATTTTCCCTGAGAATACCGCCGTTTCTATTGAAATCAGGGTTATTTTTCAAAGCGTAAGAAAACAAACCAAATCTCATTTTATCAGCGTATTTTTGAATAATTCCAACAGGTTTGTAGGTATTATTCCCATACTTTTTGCAGTTATTTTCTAAACCAGCATCCGTATTACATACCTCAACTTTAAGCACAAAACTGTCAACTTTACCTTTTAGACATTTTGATTTTTCACAATCATCATCACTAGAACATGCAGTTCCAACATCGTTTTTACAAATACCACTTTTTTCATTAAATTCAGGATACCATTCCTCAGGATTTGAGGAAGTTTTGTTTTCTTTTATAACACAATCTGGTAAATCATCTCCATTTAAATCTCTGCAAACAACAAAACCATTTGAATATCTTATAAGGTAAATTGTTCCACTATAGGGAGTGTAGTTGTCAGCCTCTGTTGTTTTCTTAATAGGAAACCATAGGTTCCAATCGTCGTATATTTCGCTATCTTTCCATACTCTTACAGGAATAGTCTGTCTTGCCCCTAAAAGAACAGTTTTTTCTTTTGTATCTACAACTCTGTTTCCTCCAGTCATAATTTTTCTAAAAGTATCTACAGATGTCATAGTAGCCCAGTTTAAAAAGTTTCCACTCCATTTGCCTGTGCATATATGATTTTCAGTTTTTGAGAAAGGGATAAATGTTTTACTACTTTTGTCATACTCGTAGCACTTATCAGGGTCAAAGTATCCGTAATACTCTTTTTCATTATCATAACAATCACTTACATATACCCAGTCCATAGAAGAAGTTTCTTTAACACAGCTTTTCAATTTGCAGCTGTATGAGGTAGTCTTATCTCCACTGCATTCAGTTCCAGGGTGGGCTGTTCCTTGCATAGGAGTTTCAATTGAAAGCATAATCATCACATTGGGAGGTACTTCTGTGGAAAGAAATGGAGGAGTTGCACAGTAGTTAAAC
>JALWKR010000056.1 GCA_027081375.1 Persephonella sp. | reverse complement strand
ATAGGAAGCTCTATATTATGTTTCTCAGCAAGCTGTTTTATAGCTTTTACAGTCTTTGCTCCTTCTACTACCTGTCCTACTTTTCTAAAAGCTTCTTCTATGAACAATCCTTTTCCAAGTAGATAGCCAAATGTTCTATTCCTTGAAAGATCACCTGTTGCTGTAAGGACAAGGTCTCCCAATCCAGAAAGACCGTAAAGGGTCTCAGGTTTACCACCAAAAAGCTTAGCTATTTTGGTCATCTCATAAAGTCCTCTAGTTATAAGGCTGGCTCTCGCATTATTTCCTAATCCTAATCCGTCGCTAGCTCCTGTTGCTATAGCAATAATATTTTTTACAGCACCACCAATCTGAACTCCGTTTATATCTGTAGACACATAGAGACGAAAGGTGTTCGTGTTTAATACTCCCTGCAGTTTTTCAGCGTATTTTTCTTCCCCTGCAAGTGTAACAGCTGTAGGAAGTCCTAATGCCACTTCCTTTGCAAATGATGGACCTGATAGAACAAATATATTTTCCTTTTCTATATCTAAAACATCCTCAATGATCTGTGAAACAAGTTTTAATGTAGATATCTCTATACCTTTTGAAGCTGAGATAACAGGCTTTTTTATCTTCTTGTTAGAAACTTTTTCTAAAACTTCTCTAACTCTCTGGGTTGGAACAGCAATTATAACTATGTCTCCTTGGAAAAAAACAGCGTTAATATCTGTAGAAGCTGATATATTTTGGGATAGCTTTATCTCTGGAAGATATTTTTCATTAACTTTTCTAACATTTATATCTTCTACAGTCTTTTTATCTCTACCCCATATTAAAACATTTTCAAAATTTTTAGAAAAAGCCTGAGCTAAAGCTGTTCCCCAGCTTCCAGAACCTAAAATTGATAATGTTTTAAACTCTCCCATTTTCTCCTCAGGTTGCTTAAAAGAATTTCATTACATAAAATATGTCTATGGATTATTCAGATAAATCTTTGGGCTTTAACAAATCTGTATTCATTATAGCATTAGTTGTAGGTCTTGTATTAAACCTGCTCTTTCTTGGTTCTTTTCAATATTATGTTTCTCACTCTAAGCCAGATCTAAAAATAAAAGAACCAAAAATATCTTATATTCCAGAAAAGCCAAAACCTTTACCTGAACCTAAAAAAGAGAAAAAGAAGATAAAAAAAGAAAAACCAAAGTTAAAAACTGTAAAGAAAAAGGAGCAGAGAAAAACAGAGAAAATAAAAAAGATTACAAAACCTAAAGTGTCAAAATCTAAAAAATCAACAGGAGAAAAAGTATCAAAACAGCCTGTTATTCCTGCAGTTACCCCACCTCTCCCTGAGTCTGTTGAACTAAAAGAGAAAGATATTCCCCTTCCTGAAACAGAACTTCCTGAAGGGAATTTTGTAGATGTTCCAGCTGAAAAGGTAATAATAAAAGAGTTTAAAGCTGTATCTCCAGGAAAGTTTAATCCTTCTTTTGGAACAGAGTTTTCAAAGCTTGATGCAAATGTTAAAGGAACAGCAAA
>JALWKR010000055.1 GCA_027081375.1 Persephonella sp. | reverse complement strand
GAACTCACTATATGGAGATAACAGAAACAGGACTTGTAAGAATTTTAGAACCAATATCAGCTAAATAAATAAAATTAAGGAGGGCTAAAATGGTCATAGAACTTACAGCACCACCAATGAATGAGCATGATTTAGAGCATTTAGTTTCAAGGGTATTTTTTAAATCTTTAGATCTTCTTGGAGGTCTACATAAACTTGCTGAATATAGAACGTTAACATGGCTACCATCTTTAGCAAGAGCTTCTTTTGTAATTGTTTTAAGAGAAGAGTATTTAAAAACAGAAGAGGAAATTGCTGAGATAGTTGGTCTTACAAGAAACACAGTTAGAAACATTCTAAGAGCAGATCCTCAAATGGCTTTATACAAAATTCAGCATATGGATGAACTAACAAAAGAAGAAAAGAAGCAGCTAAGGGTTCATACTGCAGGTGGAATAGCTAAGCTAGCTTATAAAATGGTTAAAGAAGGAGAAGAAGCTCAGGTTCTTCTTGAGTTCTGTAGAGAAATGTCTGCAAAAGCTGTTCAGGTTTGCGAAGCACCTTGGGCTTACACAGTTTTAAAACACTCTAAAGGTGTAAAATATCCAATAAAAGACCCTTCTGAGCTTAAGGAAAAACTTGCAGGTATTACAATAAAAGGTTTTCCTGCTGAAGAAGTGGTTGAAGGCTTAAGTTATCCAATTAAAAATCCTGCTCAGCTTTTACATGAGATAAAAGAGTATCTTCAAATGAAAGGAGTTTAAAGAAAAAGCCCCGTGAGGGGCTTTTTTTAGAATAAAAACCCTGCTTCTACCCCAACAAGAGTTCTGTTATCTTTTTCTTCTCCATCTTCATTTTCAAAACCTTTTTCATCTGTTACAACGTAGGCAAACTCCCCTCTAAGATACGTATTTTTAGTTGGATGCCATGTAGGAGTTATAGTGAAAGACCATGCATTATCCCCAGAAATACCATATATGCCTTCATCTACAACTGTAGTTCCATTAGTAGACTGTCCGTCGTATACATACTCTATTCTTACAGGCATAGTTATATGATTTGTAATGTGTGGAATAAGGTATAGAGCAATTCCATATCCATAGTCTTCAACATCTGTAGCTCCTAAAGATTTTAGAGTATCTTTTGCCCCATCATCTAACCATTGATAGTCAGCATTAAGGGCTACATCAAAGTTTGCAATCTGTGTAGCTATGACAATATCTGCTATGTTCTTAGTTCCAGCATAATCAAAGTAGTTTAAAGCAAAATTAAAGTTTCCTATAGAACCTATAATTCCTGCTGCTGCAGCATCTTTAGGTGTAATACCAGCAATTTCTCCAGCATTATCATGATTGTATTCTCCGTAAATTTGAACATCTTCGTCTATATTGTATGTAAATCTTACCCCTGGATAGTTTACAGGCTGACCATACCAGACAAGACCGTAGTGATAGTTTGGATTATTAAAGGTATCAAAAAGTTCGTATCCAACATTTGTAAGTAATTTACCTGCAGATACTGAAAATCTTTCTGTTAACTCAATATCTACCCATGCAAATTCAACTTCAAACTCTGTTTCATCATAAGGCATTATTAAATCAGGTAAATGAGAAGAACCTAAACCAGCTTCAAAGGTTATTTCTGATGATATGTTTGACCTAAGGTCAAAATCAAGGTTTGTGACGGTGAATTTATCGTTTGGTTCTTCTCCTACATTTGTAATATAAAAGTAAGAAGCTGTTATACCACCTCCCATCTCAAGATTTGAATTAGCTACAGTTAAAGAACCAGCATTTGATATAGCAGATGTTGAAAGAAGATATAGAGATGCTAAAGAGAAAGCAACTTTTTTCATGGTGACCCTCCTAAAAGTTGATAAATAATTATAACTTTTAGGAGGGCTTATTTCTAAATTAAGATACTCTATATTCCTATAAGGAAACTAAATATTTATGCAGATTGTTGTAACTTTTCCATATATTCTTTTATTTTCATTTCCATTAGATCTTTAAGATATAGTTTTCTTCTTTTTAATCTCTCTTCTTCTGCCTCTATTTCAGGGTCAGGGGGATAATGTTTATCTAGCTTATGAACTTTCCATTTAAGTTCCTGGTGTTCCTCATACCATTCTTTAAACTGTGGATCTGTTTCCAATAGTTTCTGTATTATTTCCTCTCTATTCATCTTAGTCCTCCTAGAACTTTATATTTTTATTATGTAGTATTTAATACTACGTACCATGTTCCCAGCTTGACAAGTATTCTTTCTGTTCTTCTGTAAGAGTATCTATTTGGATATTTAACGCATTTAGTTTTAATCTAGCAACTTCAAAATCTAGTTCGTCAGGAACTTTATAAACTTTTGGTTCGAGTTTATCGTGGTTTTTTACTAAATATTCTGCTGATAAAGCCTGATTTGCAAAAGACATATCCATAACAGCTGCTGGATGGCCTTCTGCTGCTGCTAGATTTACAAGTCTACCTTCTGCAAGGATATAAATTTTTCTTCCATCTTCAAGGGTATATTCATCAACATTTTCTCTAATTCTTCTTTTAGAAACTGCCATCTCTTCAAGTGCTTTTATATTAATTTCTACATCAAAGTGTCCTGAGTTAGAAACAATACATCCATCTTTCATCACTTCAAAATGATGCTTATCAATAACATTTATATTACCTGTAACTGTCACAATAAAATCAGCTATTTTAGCAGCTTCAATCATAGGCATAACTCTGTATCCATCCATTCTAGCTTCAAGGGCTTTAAGTGGATCAACTTCTGTTACTATAACTTCTGCTCCCATTCCTTTAGCTCTCATTGCAACACCTTTTCCACACCAGCCATAACCAGCAACAACAAAAACTGACCCTGCAAGAAGTCTATTGGTAGCTCTTAAAATTCCATCTATTGTTGATTGTCCTGTTCCATACCTGTTATCAAAAAGATGTTTTGTGTATGCATCGTTTACAGCAATAACAGGGAACTTTAAGACGCCATCTTTTTCCATAGCTTTAAATCTTATAACCCCTGTAGTTGTTTCTTCAGTCCCACCGTAAACATATTTAATAAGCTCCTGCTTTTCTTTGTGGAGAGTAGATATTAAATCTCCTCCATCATCCATTGTTATATTTGGTTTTTTATCAAGTACGGCGTAGAGGTGTTTGTAGTATGTATCTCTATCCTCTCCATGAATAGCAAATGTTGGAATTCCAAACTCTTTTACAAGAGCAGCTGCAACATCGTCTTGAGTAGAGAGGGGATTAGAAGCTGTTAGATATACATTAGCTCCACCTTCTTTAAGAGTTATCATTAAATTTGCTGTTTCTGTAGTAACGTGGAGACATGCAGCTATTGTTATGCCTTCTAGGGGTTTTTCCTTTTTAAATCTTTCTCTTATCTGCCTTAAAACAGGCATATCTTTTCCTGCCCACTCAATTCTTAACTTTCCTTTTTCAGCCAAAGAAAGATCCTTAACGTGAAAATCCATTGAAACCTCCCTTGTTTTATTTTTATTTTGTACTTCTTAAAAGAATACTAAAAAAATAAAAAAAACTCTACTTTTAAGGTAAAATTTTCATTGACTTAAAGATTTTTTTAACGATTTTAATAAAAAATTGTATATAATGGAGGGTGTTATGAATATTGCAGTTATATCCTTCGATCAAGATTTTATAAACCAAATAAAGAGAGAACTTCCAGGAGAAAAGATAAGAGGATATATAGATAGTTTAAGTATGCTAAAGGAACTTTCTGAATTTAATCCTGACGTTATTATTTATGATGCTTCCTCAGGAGAGTTTGCTATAGATGATTTAAAGTTTCTTTTAACAAGAGATAAGGTTGAGAAGAAGAAGTTTAGAGTTTTACTTTCAAAAGAGCAGCCTGTTGATATTGATAGCTTTCCTGAGGTTGAAGATATTATCTACTACACAAAAGAAACGGATATTAATAAGCTTGTGGAGGATATAAGAACAGAAACAGGTATTCCTGCAAAAGAAACAGTAATTGAAGAACCTGCAATATCCACAGATAATATGGAAAACTTCTTTGAAAGTTCCACGTTTGGAGAATCTTTAAAGGAGGAAAGTAAATCAAACTTTGTGGATCATCTTGATGAGTTTTCTATATCAAAGGAAGAGGAAAAAGAGATTAAAGAAAGTTTAGAATTTCTCGATAGTAATACTTCTTTTGAGATAGAAGAAAAAAAAGAAACACCTTCTTTAGAACCTGTTGAAAAAGATATAAATATTAGTTCACCTGAAGAACTGGATACATTTTCATTTGAAGAAACCTTCTCTCAACAACCTGAAGAAAAGAAAATTCCTCAAGAAAAATTTATCTCAGAACCTTTAGAGGAGAAAATTAAAAAACCTAAAGAAAACCAAAATATTATTAGAATTGAGATAGATATTTCCATAGATGATATAAAACAAGTTATAGCTGAAAAAGCAGTTAAGCAGCTTATAAAAGAAGTGCTAAAATCTCCAGAGATGGAAGAACTAGTAAATAACATACAGAGGGATTTTGTTCAACGTACAGAAGAAGAACTAGATAAAATTAAAGAGGATTTAAACAAAGAGCTTAAAGAAAGATTAATATCCTCTGTTGAATCTGAGTTAAAAGAGTCCTTAGTTGAAACAATAAAGGAAGATGTAGCTAAAATTACAGCTCAAATGGTAAAAGAAAGGTTAGAACAGTTATTTGGTGGAAGATAAATTTTTAAATAAGGGGGAAGAAAGAGGTTTTATCATGTGTGGAATTATCGGTTATATAGGAAAGAGAAATGCTGTTCCTGTTTTACTTTATGGACTTCAAAGGCTTGAATACAGAGGATATGACTCAGCAGGAATTGCTGTAGTAGATAAAGAAGGTGGAAAAATTCTTATAGAAAAGCAGGTTGGAAAGATAAAAGACCTTCAGGAACACCTCTGGGGAAAAAAGATAGAAGGCCATCTTGGCTTGGGACACTGTTATCATCCAGATACCTTTGTTCTGCTTGCTGATGGAACAGTTAAAAAGATAAAAGACCTGCCCCATGAAGTAGAAGTTTTAGCTTACGACAAAGAAAACCACAGATTTACTCCAGCAAAAGGAAAAGTATTCAAACATCTTGCAAAAAAACTTCTCCATATAAGAACAAGTTCAACTGACATTAAAGTAACTCCTTACCACAAAGTTCTTGTTTTTAATCCAGAGACAAGAACAATAGAAGAGAAAATAGCTCTCCAACTAAAAAAAGGTGATTTACTTATACTTGCAGAGCGTATATATATAAACGGGAAAAGTAAAAAACTGAAAGATGTTTACGCAAAAGTCTACTATGAACCTGACCAAAAAGGCTGGCAGCTGATAGAAGAAATGCTTGAAGTTCATGGTGAAAACATTTCTCCATCTATAAAAAAACATCTTAAAAAAAGAGATAGAAATCCAAGTAATGAAACTCTCGCTTTACTTGATATAAATCCTGATGAACATTTTTCTCCTTCAAACAGCTATAGAAACTATATTGAATTTCCTAAAGAAACATCACCATCTCTTTTGAGATTTTTAGGCTATTTCTTAGGAGATGGTTCTGTTGATAAAAAAGGCTTAAAGTTCAAAGATTCAAGAAAAAAAATTCTTGAAGAATACGCCCAGCTTTCTAAAAAGCTTTTTGCAATATATCCTAAGATTCTTCCTGAAAACAACCGTTATGTGATGAGGATTAACAGTGTTTATCTTTTAGACTGGTTTAAAGAAAACTTCCCTGAAATAGTTTTTGAAAAACAAATTCCAGACTGGTTTGGAACACTTCCTGAAGAAGAAATTTTTGCCTTTGTAGGTGGTCTTTTTGATGCAGAAGGCTCAGTATCAAATAAAGCAAAAGGACTAAGTATAGCAATCTCAGATGAAAATGTTTTAAGAACAGTTCAAATCTTTCTGCAAAGAGCAGGGATTGTTTCTTCTATCTCTTTCCCTAAAAAAACAGAAAAACACACAAAACAGCCTGTAAAACTTAGTATCTACAGTAAAAGGTATGTAGAAAGGTTTCTGCAAAAAGTAGGTAGGTATATATCAGAACTCAAAAGGAAAAATATAGAGGAGTTATTCAAAAACCTTAAAGGCTTAGATTTTATCCATATAAAATTTCCTTTCAGATACGCAGATTTAGAAACTATAGATAACAGTTTCAGAAAGAAAAAAAGCTCAAAACATCAGTTTCCTCATATTGAAACAGTTAAAAAGATTGCAAAAAGTAATGATGTAATCTTGCTATTGGAAAAATTTTTATCTATACCTGTAGAATTCCAGAAGATAACAGGAATAGAAGAAATAGAGTATAACGATTATGTTTACGACCTTGAAGTTGAAAAATACCACAATTTCATTGCTAACGGTATTATTGCTTCAAACTCCCGATGGGCGACACATGGCTCACCAACAGTTGAAAATGCCCATCCCCATATAAGCCATAACGGAAAGTTTGCCATTGTTCATAACGGTATTATTGAAAACTATGTGGAGCTAAAGGAAAAACTTATAGAAAAAGGCTATAAATTCAGGTCTGAAACAGATACAGAGGTTATAGCACACCTTTTAGAAGATGAGTATAACGGAAATCTCCTTGAAACAGCTTTAAATGTTGCTAAAAAGCTTGAAGGTGCTTATGCAGTAGGAATTGTATCAACAGAAGAACCAGACAAGATTGTTGCAATAAAGAAGGGAAGCCCTCTTATTATAGGTCTTGGGGAAGATGAAAACTTTATAGCTTCTGACATTCCAGCTGTTTTAGAGTATACGAAGGACTTTATCGTCCTTGAAGATGGAGAGGTTGCCCTTATAACAAAAGACAAGGTAGAAGTTTACAACTTAGAGGGTAAAAAAGTAGAAAAAAAGCCTCTACATGTGACGTGGGACGTTTCTGTTGCTGAAAAAGGCGGTTATAAACATTTCATGCAGAAAGAAATCCACGAACAGCCAAGGACTATAGCAGATACAATATCAGGATTTACATCTTCAAAAGATGAAGAACTTTTTGAGATGCTTAAAGATATAAACAGGCTCTATATAATAGCCTGTGGAACATCTTATCATGCTGGACTGGTAGGAAAGTTCTGGATTGAGAAGTTTGCAAGGATACCTGTAGAGGTTGACTACGCATCTGAGTACAGATACAGAGACAGAATT
>JALWKR010000054.1 GCA_027081375.1 Persephonella sp. | reverse complement strand
GTAGCTCCTGTTTCCTGTCTCATTCCTATCTCTTTTAATTTTTTACCTATAAGGTCTGAGTGCTCATCAACTTTTATCTCAATAATATCTATATCTGTTCTTTCCCCGTAAGCTATTTTTTCAAGGAAACCTGATAAAACTGGAGAAGGCGGATGAAGTATAAAGGAAGTCATTCTTCTTCCTATTGCAACGTCAGGAACTATGACTTCATTAGCTCCTAGAAGCTTCATTTTTTCAGCTGCACCTTCTGTTGTTGCTGTAGCAAATACGTAAAATTCATCTCTTTCTGGTCTTATTAGTCTGGCTGTAACAATAACAGATATATCCTGTGTGTTTTCTTCAAAGGCTGTAACAAGTCCTTTTGCTTTTTCTATTCCTACCCCAAGTAAAACACTTCTCTTATGAGGTTCATCTATTACGTAAAATTCTACCCCAAAGTTTCTTATCTCCTGTTCTAAAGCAGGGTCAGGTTCAACAAGAACAAATTTTATGTTTCTTTTTTTAAGATTTTTCATAAGCTCTCTTGTGATACCGTTAAAGCGACAGATTATATAGTGTCCTGACAGCTCTTCCATAGCTTTATACATCCTCCAGTATCTATATATTTCTCCAATATTTGAGTTCAAAAATACATCAACAGTTTTAACAAGACCATACATGTAAACAAAGGGTATTGTTACTATAATAAAAACAGTTGTAAACAGTCTATTTATATACAGGTGTTGAGGGTCAACATCATATCCTTCTGTATATCCTACTGTTGAGAAAGTTATTATTGTATGGAAAAAGTAGTTTAAAACACTCTCTCCATCACTTTTATTATTTATTATCATTAAAAGAAGGACACCTAAAGTTGTAAAGAAAATAACGGTCATTAATGGATATCTAAGCTGGAAAAGAATATCATAAAACTTTTCTTCGTATATGGCTCTGTAGTTTTTAGGTTTTACATTTCCGTAGGGTTTTTGTTGAGTTTTCTTGTTTTTTTTCACTGATTAGATTACCTTGCAAAGTTTCTATAAATCAAAAGAATATTAAAAGTTTTCTAAAAGTTTTTCAAGAGATGTTTCTTCTTTTCCTTTAAATTTTTCAAGCATATTCCATACGTATTTTCCTATAACATCAAATTCAATGTTCACCATGTCCCCAACTTTCCTGAACTGAAGATTTGTGCTTTTTATTGTGTGAGGAATGATATTAAAAAACAGCCTGTTGTTTTTAATACTGTTTATTGTGAGACTTATTCCATCTATAGCAATGGAACCTTTTTCAACTACAAGATTAAGATATTCAGATGGTATCTCTATTTCAAAGATAGTATGCTCCCCTAATGGAGTTATCTTTGTAATACTCCCTACTGTATCAACATGTCCCTGAACAATGTGTCCTCCTAATCTATCTGAAACCTTTAAAGCCCTTTCTAAATTTACATATTCTCCAATTTTTAAAAATTTTAAGTTTGACCTGTCTAATGTTTCTTTTGAAACGTCAAATGAAAATCCTCTATCTGAAAGGGAAACTAC
>JALWKR010000053.1 GCA_027081375.1 Persephonella sp. | reverse complement strand
TATCTGTAAATTCTATACTGCACTTTTCAAGTTTTTCTTTTTCAACTTCTCTAGTTCTATCGTAGTTTTCTTTAAGTTCTTTTATTCTTTGAGGATTTATATCAAAGCCAATAACATTGAATTTTTCATCTAGTAAAACTGCTAAAGGAAGCCCAACGTATCCTAATCCTATTACTACTATTTTTTCTTTTTCCCCTTTTTGAAAAGATTTAATATTCATGTTAATCCCCTTTTTTTCTAATCATTATAACATTTATATTTTATTTAAGTTCCAGTCAAATTCAGAAAAGTATATATCTTTTAGCTCATTTAAAGCTTTTTTCTTGGAATTTTTAAAAAATTCCATAAAAAATTTCTTTATAGTTTCAATATTTGAGAACTTATCTGTGTGCCATTTTATAAATTCAGGAAGAACTATATATTCTTCTTCAGGAACAATAACTATATCTGAGCTTGCTATGTAGTCTTTAACAGCTAGCCTCATATTTTTAAGAAGATTTTCAGCATTAAAATACCGAAGGTTAGGTGAAGTTTTTGAACCTCTCACAAGAACAAAAGGAATATATCTAAGTAAGTTTGTATCCAGAAACTCATTAAAAATTTTAAACTCCACATCGTATAAAGAAATATTTTTTCCACCTATTTTGTATTTAAGATTAACAAAAAATCCTTCTAGCTCTAAAACAGATTCTTTTACACTATAGGCGATAATAAAATCTATAACCATAAGGTTGTAAAGATTTATATAAAAGGCTGCTCTTTCCTTTACTGGAAGTATTTCAGGAGAAAAGTTTTCTAAATCAGCAGAAACTACCTTGTAAAGCTTATACTCTGGAGAGATTTTTATTTTATTGTAATTAACGGCTCCATCGGAAACATAGTTTTTTATAATACTTTTGCAAACTTTGTTAAATCTTTTGTAGATAGTGTTATTATCAGTAGTTTTTATTCTATTTTCGTTGATATTTACTATCTTTTCACTAACTTCTATTGGATATTTTCTTTTTAATTCCTGTTCTTTTAACTGCTCATATGCCAAATCTATAAATAGTGCCGCTGTCCAAGAAAAGTCTTTTGTTCCATAACCTTTTCCTTCATAGGAATCAAAGTACTCATAGAAATCAAATCTTATAGGAAGTTCTAATATTGTTTTTTCAAGATGTTCTGCCTTTTTCTTAAACCCATATTTCTTAAGCCCCTGATATATCATCCAGTTTATATTTATCCAGACAGGGCCTCTCCAGTAATTTTTTCTACTAAAATGTTCTTTTTTTCTGTCATAGTTTGGAATAGCAAAACAATCATCTTCATGAATATGACAAAAACTTGCTGAGTTCATATACTCAAGAAGTTCTTTTGCCTGTTTTTTGGTTGGAATACCTCCAAACAAAGGTAAAAAACCAGCTGCAGTAGGTTCTTCTAGTAGCTCATTCTCTATAAAATCATATCCATAAAATATTTTATCCTTTGTGCTGTATAGCTCGTCTTTTACAGCTCTTTTCGTTAGATTATTCCACTCCTCTATTTC
>JALWKR010000052.1 GCA_027081375.1 Persephonella sp. | reverse complement strand
ATATAGCACCAAGACACATGAAAGCAATCAAAGACACAGGTAACACTCTTATAGCTGCAATGGATAGATGCGATAGTGTAGGAATTATAGATTCTTACTTTCCCGAAGCTGATTTTTTTACAGAATTTGAAAGATTTGATAGGCATGTAGATAAGCTTAGAAGAAAAGGAGAAAAAATAGATTATGTTTCCATATGTTCTCCAAATTATCTGCACGATGCCCATATAAGATGGGCCATTAGGAGTGATGCAAATGCTATATGTGAAAAGCCTCTTGTTTTAAATCCTTGGAATTTAGATGGTTTAGAAGAAATAGAGAAAGAAACAGGGAAAAAAGTTTATAACATCTTACAACTGAGAGTTCATCCATCAATAATAGCTTTAAAAGAAAGAATTGAAAAAGAGTATAAAGAAAAAGGAAAAAAATATAACGTTGACTTAACATATATAACTTCAAGGGGAAAATGGTACTTTATATCCTGGAAAGGTGATATATCAAAATCAGGCGGAGTAGCAACAAATATAGGAATCCACTTTTTTGATATGCTTATGTGGATTTTTGGAAATGTAAAACAACATGAAGTTCATTATTCAGAACCTTTAAAAAAAATGGCAGGTTATATAGAACTTGAAAAAGCAAATGTTAGATGGTTTTTATCTGTTGATTATAATGACTTACCAGAAGAAATAAAGCAAAAAGGACAAAGGACATATAGATCCATAACATTTGATGGGGAGGAAATAGAATTTTCAGGAGGTTTTACAGATCTTCATACTGTTGTGTATGAGGATATTTTAAATGGTGGTGGTTTTGGATTAGAAGATGCAAGACCTTCCATTGAACTTGTTTATCAAATAAGAAATATGCAACCAGTTGGATTTAACGAATATTCACATCCTCTTGCAGAGGAGAAGCTTAGTGGGAAATAAGAGATATTATATTCATGAATCTTCTTATATAGATGAACCTGTTGAAATAGGAAAAGGGACAAAAATATGGCATTTTTCCCATATACTACCTAATACTGAGATAGGGGAAAACTGTATAATCGGTCAAAACTGTATGATAGGGCCAGATGTAAAAATAGGAAATGGTTGTAAGATACAAAATAATGTTTCTGTTTACAAAGGTGTAGAGCTTGAGGATGATGTGTTTTGTGGTCCTTCCTGCGTTTTTACAAATGTTTTAACACCAAGGGCATTTATAGAAAGGAAACATGAGTTTAGAAAAACTTTAGTTAAAAAGGGCGCAACTATAGGAGCAAATGCAACAATAGTTTGTGGGAATACTATTGGTAAATATGCAATGATAGGAGCTGGAGCAGTTGTTGTTACAGACGTAGAGGACTATGCCCTATACACAGGAGTGCCTGCAAAAAGAACAGGATGGGTTTGTAAGTGCGGTATTGTTTTAGTTCACAAAAATAAGATAAAAGGAAATCTTATAGAAGAAAAAAAACATAAAAAAACTATATCTTGTCCTAACTGTGGCAGTACATACATTTTAGAGGATAATACATTTTATCCTCTGGAGGAA
>JALWKR010000051.1 GCA_027081375.1 Persephonella sp. | reverse complement strand
ATCTTTTGCTGTTTTATGGCATATAGCAGTGATGATTGTTTGCACTGTTTTTGGTTTAACAGGTTCTAAATGGCTTTATCAACTTTTTACAATGTCTATTTCTGATCACATCTCTTTCTTTTTGCTACATATAGTTTGGGGATTAACCTTATCATACACCTATCAGCCTAAGAACACTGAATAGACTCAGGTACAACTGGATATTTTTTCTCTTTATCTACTTCTCTTACATCTTCAACTCCAAATCCGTTTTCTTTTAAAAGATTAAAAACCTCTAAAGCTCTTTTTTTATCTTTAAATCCAATTACAATACCGCAGTATTCATATATCTCATTTGGAACAGGAAGGGAAATAAAATCTTTTATTCCTTTTTTTTCTAAAAACTCTATTGCCCTAAACCCTTCAGGAATAGATATAAAAGTAATAAGATATTTAGGTTTTTTTGGTTTAAAAATCTCTAAAAGATACATTAATAGATGTAGCTTTACACCTATGGCGTAAAACTTTATTTTTTCCCACAGGGTATCACCATGCCAGCCTTTTCCTCTTTCTAAAATAGCTTCATATTCACCATCTTTTTTTTCTAAAGAGATAAGCCTGTTTCCTGTGTCATGAGCCCAGATTTTTATATCTCTCTCAAATCCTTTATCA
Organism: Persephonella sp.; assembly: GCA_027081375.1. Classification (GTDB taxonomy): domain Bacteria; phylum Aquificota; class Aquificia; order Aquificales; family Hydrogenothermaceae; genus JAADDV01. The sequence continues at coordinate 892 of JALWKR010000051.1, read as the reverse complement.
TTTGCTATAACTTTTACCTTTGCTCCAACAGGCACTTTTTTCAACTCTCTAGATAGATGTGCCAGTGGAGTAGGGCAAAACATATTTCTTATGTCTATAACTTTGTCTACTTGCATATTAATCTCCCTAAAGGTTCTCCGCCAAGAAGATGCCAGTGAATATGGAAAACCTCCTGACCTGCATCTTTTCCACTGTTTACTATAAGTCTAAAGCCTGTCTCTGCAATTCCAAGCTGTTTTGCTATCTCATTTGCTTTTAAAATTAGATGTCCTATAAGAGGTTTATGCCTTCCTTCTAGGTATAGGTTATTAGGAATATGTTCTTTAGGAACTATAAGAACATGTACTTTTGCTTGAGGATTTATATCTTTAAATGCCATTATTAAATCATCTTCATATACAATATCTGCAGGAATTTCTTTGTTTACAATCTTGCAAAAGATACATTCAGACATCTTTAATCCTCCTTATCTATTAAATATTAAATAAACATTAATATAATTATCCCAATTATCGATTTTCTTCAAATAGAAACCATGTTCTTCTAAATATTTTTGACATTTTGGAATTACATGATAAGCAGACATATTAGGGTCAAAAAAACAAACTCTGTGTTTGTTAAAACGTTCCGCATATTTTAGTGTGTTTAGAACTTTTTCACATTTATGTTCATGAATTTTTAATTTGGTATCTAAGTTATATAAAGCAAAGTAGCTATTTGGATTTATAACCCCTGCTTCACATTTATTTCTTTCATAAAGACTTTTTACATTTTCTACGTAGGTATTAAAAGGTGGCAGAGATTTTTTACTTATTATATACAAAATTAACATATCTTTGGCTAACCATATAAACGCTAAGATGTAAAGTAGCACCCTTAATCTTTTTATACT
>JALWKR010000050.1 GCA_027081375.1 Persephonella sp. | reverse complement strand
GATCTATCCATTCTCATATCAAGAAATTCTTCCCTTTGAAAAGAAAAACCTCTCTCTGTTTTCAACTGAAACATAGAAACCCCAAGGTCAAATAAAAATCCTGAAACTTTATCTATATGAAGATTATCTAAAACTTTGTCTACTTCTTTAAAAGAACTTTTGACAGGAACAAATCTGTCTTTAAACTCTTTTAACCTCTCAGATGCTTTTTCTATAGCAAACTCGTCTTTATCTATACCAATAACAGTTTTGTCAGGAAAGTTTTTTAAAATAAGGTAAGAGTGTCCTCCTCCTCCTAATGTTGCATCAACAATGTATTTACCTTTGAGGTCTTTAAAAAAATGTAGAACCTCCCTCCATAAAACTGGATAGTGTTTAACCTCTTCCAATGTTAACCTTCAAAATATTTTGTTGGAAGTTTATAGACATCTTCCATAATATCTATTCCACACTCTAAATCTTCAAGCCAGTCAAAAAACTTATTGACTATATCTTTTCCTTTCATTATAGCTCCGTGTTGAGGGGCTATTGTTTCTATATCAAGTTCTCTTACCATTTTCAGCCATGATTTTAAAACTTTATTTGTTGGAATGTACCTTTGATGGAATCTTTCCAGATATTTTGTATGCTCCTCGAAATTTTCAACATAAAGGTAATCCTGACCTAATGAAGCTCCTAAATCTCCAGAATAAAGTATCTTAGAAACAGGATCATAAACTTGCAGATTTCCTGGAGAATGCATAAAGTGAGCAGGGAGGATATAAAGCTCAGAATTTCCTAGCTTTACTATTGTTCCTTCATCTTCAACAGGTTTTATTCTATCTATAACAAACATATCAACTCCAAAATGAGGAATAAACCTGAGCCATAGATGAGGTGCAAGAGCTGCTGCATTTGTTGTCATAAGCCATCCATTTATAGCAGCAACAATGTCTGGGTCTTGGTGGGATAAAAATATATACTCAAGATTTTTTACTCCTATAATACTTCCAACTTCCCCAAAAAGATGTTTAAATACCTTATGTCCACCAGGATCAAGAATCATTCCTTTGCCATTATCAACAATAAAATGAACATTAGCCTGAACCATTTCACCGTGACCAAAATCTTCTAAAAGAATATTTTTATGATTTCCGTTATCAAACAATACCCTTTCTTCAGGTACCATTGCTTTTTCTCCTTCTTCTAAGTTTTAAATATATCTTGTTATCTAATTTAATAACACTATCAAAAACTGAAATCTCTACAGACGGCTTTTTTCTGCTCTTTTTAAATAAAAAAGGTATAACATCCTGATAATCTTTTAGCTTATCATAGCATTCCTTTTTAGTGTACACACTGCAAAACAGTTTTAAAATAACTGCTGTCAATAATAAATCAATATCTATTTCAGGATAGTTGTCATACATACACATAAGTAGCGAAGCCTGCGATGCACAGGCTTCAAGTAACCCTCCTGAGTAATTTCTTCCTTGTTTATCTTTTAGCTTTTCTGCCTTCTTTCTTAGCTCTTCATCAAACAGATATTTTTTAACTAGCTCTCTGTATTTAGGTTTTCTTATTTCATTGTAAGCTACCTCTAGCTGATGCCATAAAAAATCAACTGAGTAAGGGGTTCTTTCCATTATTCTGTTAATCTTGGGTTTATTCTTATCTCAGCATTTTTTCTTAGCTTTAGAACATACGATGTAATTAAATCATTTAGTTTCTCATTATATAAAGCTTTCTTTAACATATCTTCTAGATCCTTTGTTTTCTCATCTTTTGCTATCTCTATATTATCTACTTTTATCACAAGAATACTACCTTCTGTCTTAATTGGTTTTGATAACTTCCCTTGTTTTGTTTTTAAAATATCTGATATTTCTCCAAGGGGAACAAAGTATTTCTGAGATATCTCCCTTAATGAGAGTTTTTCTACGTTTTCAATCTTTCCACCATATTTTTTCTTAAGTTGTTTCAGTGTTTTTCCTGAAACAATATCTTTTTCTAGAGTTTTATAAAGATTTTCTAATTCTTCTTTGGTTTTCTTTTGCTTATAGTAAAGCTCAACCTGTTTCTTTACTTTCTTAAACGGCATTGGCTTTGATACTTCCTTTTTAAACTTAGCAAGATAGTAAGCTTCATCTGTTTTAACAAATGAGATACTTTTATCTTTAGATAAAGTTTGTAAATCTTTTATTACTTTTTCAGGTACATTTTTTAGCTGAGTTTCTTTGTATAAAACTCCATCAAACACTTTTTTAACCCCATTTTTAACTTCTACTGGCTGATTATTTTTCATCTTTAAAAATATTTCCTTAGCTAAAGATGCAGCTTTCTCTTTTCCTAAATCCTTTATATTTATCTCATATAAAACTATTTCTTTTCCTTTTTTTCCTGCAAAAAGGTTTATATTTTTTTCATAAAACTTTTTTAAATCTTCTTCTGTTACTTTTATCTTTGGTTCTACAATTAAAATTTTTCCTGAAATTTTAGAAAGTTCTTTATTTAAGAATACATTTAATTCCTCTTTTGTTAGATATGTAGAACCGTCTATAAGGGCAAAAACATGGTCTCTTGTAAGCTGTTTTCTTAAAATCTCTTCAAAAAACTGAGGAGATATACCCATACTGTTGACTATTGCTAGATATCTTTCTTTACTAAAAACTCCATTTTCCTGAAAGGCAGGTATATTTAAGATTGCTTCTTTAACTTCCTCTTTTGTGGCAACTATTCCTTCTTTTTCTGCTTCCTGATATATAAGCTCTTCATTTATTATGTTATTTAGAGCCTGATTTCTTATAGCTTTTCTAAGAGGAGCTATATCTACTCCCTGTCTTTCAAGGTTTGACTGAATAAGATTTACCTCATACATATACCTTTGCATAGAAATCTCTCTTCCGTTAACCTCTACAGCACCAGTCATTTTTCCAGACATTTTATATACTATTAGTGCAACTAAAGCTGTACCTACAAAGGCAAAAGTTGTTATAAAAAGGACAAATTTCATCCATTTTGATTCACCAATCTTAGTAAACATGTATCCTCTCTCTCCTAAATGTTTTATTTTTGAGAATTGAACATATTATTTTAAGGTATTTTTGTATTTTAATAAACTTAAGCTTTAAAACCCATTTATAATAATAAAAAAAGAAAATGGAGGTAATTTATGGAAGATTTTCATGGTCTTTCTCCAGAACAGCAGCTTAAAATAATAAAGAAAGGTGTTATAGAGATAATAAACGAAGATGAACTCCTTGAAAAACTAAAAGAAGGAAGACCTCTTATTGTAAAGGCAGGTTTTGACCCTACAGCACCAGACCTACATCTTGGACATACAGTTCTATTGCAAAAACTTAGAACTTTTCAGCAACTTGGACATACTGTTTATTTCATAATCGGTGATTTTACTGCAATGATAGGTGACCCTTCAGGAAGAGACAAAACAAGACCCCCATTAACCAGGGAGCAGGTTTTAGAAAATGCAAAAACGTATAAAGAGCAGGTTTTTAAGGTTTTAGACCCAGAAAAAACTGTTGTTGTTTTCAATAGCGAATGGCTGGGGGATATGACAGCAGAAGACCTTATCAGGCTCACAGCAAAATACACAGTAGCAAGAATGCTTGAAAGGGATGACTTCAAAAAAAGATTCAAAGAAAACAGACCAATTGCTATACATGAGTTTATCTACCCTTTACTTCAGGCTTATGACTCTGTAGCAATAAAAGCTGATGTTGAGCTTGGAGGTTCAGACCAGAGGTTTAATCTTTTGATAGGAAGAGATATTCAGAAGGAATACGGCATAGAAAAACCACAGGTGGCAATTCTTCTTCCCCTCCTTGTTGGAACTGACGGCGTCAGAAAAATGAGCAAATCTTACGGAAACTATATTGGTATAACAGAACCACCTGAGGAGATGTTCGGGAAAATAATGTCTATTCCGGACGAGCTTATGTGGGATTACTGGGAACTGCTAACAGACCTTACAGTTGAAGAGATAGAAAAGATGAAAAAAGATGTTGAAGCAGGCATTCTTCATCCAATGGAAGTTAAAAAACAGCTTGCTATGTATATAGTAACAAGATTTCATGATGAAGATGCTGCTATCAGGGCAAAGGAACATTTTGAAAGGGTTCACTCAAAAAGGGAACTTCCTGAAGAAATGCCTGAGCCTGAGGTAATAATAGCAACAGAAGAGAAAAAAATTCCAATATATGAACTTGTTTATAAAGTGGGCTTTGCACCTTCAAAGTCCGAGGCAAGAAGATTAATAAAAGGTGGAGCTGTAAAAATAGATGGAAATAAAATAACAGACCCTTATGCAGAGATTGACCTTAACTCTGAATTTGTCCTTCAAGTTGGAAAAAGAAAATTTGCCAGAATAAAACCAGAGAATATAAAAGTAGAAGCTTAAAGGAGAAGGGATAATCCCCCTTCTCCTTTGCTGTATTTCCTTTTAAAAGATTGATTTATCATAAATTAACTGCTTCTTTTAATTTTTTAAGCTCTTCTTCTGTTAGTTCTCTAAATTCTCCTAGTTGGAGTTTTTCATCAAGTTTTAATGGTCCTATTCTTACTCTTTTTAGATATAAGACAGAATGCCCTAATTCTTCCATAATCTTTTTAACAATATGGTATTTACCCTCTGTAACAGTTATAAGAATTTCAGATTTTTCAGGAGAAGTAGATAAAACTTTTACTTTAAAAGGCTTTGTTCTGTACTTATCCTTTTTTAAAAGGATTCCTTCTTTTTCAAATCTTGAGAAATCAATATCAGAGATGTCGCCCTTCACAACAGCATAATACTCTTTTTCTATTTCCCACTTAGGATGAGCAAGGCGATGAGCCAACTGTCCATCTGTTGTTATGATTAAAAGTCCTTCTGTATCAATATCTAAACGTCCAACAGGAAACAGTTTTGAGAAATAAGGTTCTTCTGTAAAGAATTCCATTACTGTAGGCATACTTTCATCTGTTGTGGCTGTTATATAACCTGCTGGCTTGTTGAACATATAGTAGACATTATCTTTATAATGAATAACAGTATCATCTACTTTTACAACATCTTGATGAGGGTGAACATGAAATGAGGGAGTTTTCACTAATTGATCGTTTACAGTAACCCTTTCTTGCTTAAGATATTTTCTTACTTCTTTCCTTGACCCTAATCCAAAGTCTGCAAGAAATTTATCAATTCTTACTTTTTTCATCAAAAAAACAAAAGGGGACGAAAATCCCCTTATCTTTATCAAATTTTGTTATTATTTTACTTTTTCTTTGAGAGCTTTAGCAGGATTAAATACTACAACTTTTCTAGCAGGAATTGTGATTTCTTCTCCTGTTCTTGGGTTTCTTCCTTTTCTAGCTTTTCTCTCTTTTACATTAAACACTCCAAGCCCTGGAAGAGCTACCCTCTCTCCTTTTGCAAGTGCGTCTGTTAGTGCAGAGACGAATGCATTTACACATCTTTCAGCAGCTGCTTTAGTAACTCCTGCTTCAGCTGCAACTTTAGCAACTAATTCTGCTTTAGTCATCTTTGACCCTCCTTCAAGGTTTTTTATAAAAAAAGTTATTTTAACCTTATAAATAAACCACTTCAGCCAATTTTTAAATCATCCTTAAATTTATACTAAAAGTTGAGGAAAATCAAGTATTTTATGAAAAAATTTAAACAAATTTTATTTAACTAATCGGACTTTTCCTTCTTCTACATAATAAATTGTGTCGGCTGCATCTTCAATTTCTGTGTCATGGGTTACTAAAATTAGCTGATTTACTAAATTTTTTTCCTTTAGGTCAATAAGTATATTAATAAGGTCATGTCTCCTTTGGCTATCTAAATGGACTGTTGGTTCATCTAATATTAAAAAACTTGCTCTGTTTGATAAAAATCTTGATATAGCAATTCTGAGAGCCAAACCAAGAGCTACCCTCTGTCCACCACTTACAGCATTTATATCAATATATCTGTCTTTTTTTTCTATTGTAGGAGCAAGCAGATGGATATCAAAATTTTCTGAAAATTTTATTTGCTGAAAAGGAAAATCAAATAAAGAAAAAATAAGATTTACAATTTTAGGTAATCTGTATAAAGCATTTTCTCTTATTACCCTCTGTATTCCCTTTGGTCCTAATGCAAATTCAATTTTTTTGTATTTTTCAATCTTTTCTGAAATTTTCTTTATATCATTTTCTAGTTTCTCATTTTTTTCTATTTCTTCTTTAAGTATTTGTATTTCCTTTTCTATATTTCCTATCTGTCCTGTAATTTCAAGTAAATATTTTGTCTCTTTAGATAGCTCATTTTCAAAGTTAGAAAGCAGATGTTTTAACCTCTCTATTTTAGCATCAAAATCTACTTCCTCAATTTTACTCTCTAAAGATTGTATCTGGGAGCTTATTCTGTTTATATTTTCTCTATACCTATTTAAATCTTTTAAAAGATTTTCTTTTTGGGAAACAAACTCTTTTTGTGCAATATACTTTTTTTCTAATTTTTTTAGATCCTCGTAGCTTTTGAGAATATCTTCCTTAGATACTGATTTTGTTTTTTCCTCTATCTCCGTTTTTTCCTTTGCAACTACTTCAAATTCCGATTTTACTTTATTACTGTCAACAGAGGATAAAAATCTTTTTGCTTCTATAAAGAGTTGATTTTTTTCTTTGTTTTCTTTTAAAAACTTTTCTACCTCTTCCTTTTCTTTTTCTATCTTTTCTTTATCTTTAAGTTTTTCTTTTATTACAAATAGTTGAGATTTTAGCCTTTGTATTTCTCTGTCGGCGTCTATATGTTTTTCATATATATTTTTAAACTCCTCAAGTAACGGAGCTAGTTTTTTTTCTAAAGCTATCTTTTCCTCTATCTGTTTTATTTCTTCTTTTATTTTTTTATACTCTTCTCTTTTTTGAGACAGTTCTTTAGTAAGTTCCCTAAGAAGTTCCTCTTTTGTGTGCTTCTCTACAGGTCTTTTACATGTTGGACATGTTCCTTCTAAATTTTCCAATTGGTCTATTTCTTTCTTTAGCTGTTTTCCGTATGTTTCAAGTTCTGTAAGTTTAGTTAAAAGTTCTTCTTTTTTCTTCTGGAAGAACTCTATTGCTTCTTTATTGTTTCTTAAAAACTCATTTATTATTACAGGATTTAACTCTAGAGTTTTATATATTTTTTTAAATGTTTGTAGTTCTTTTGCTAGTTTAATAGCTTTTTCTAAGGTTTCATGCAGTATTTTCTTCAAACTTTCTATCTGTTTTTCTATACTCTGAAGCTCTCCATAC
>JALWKR010000049.1 GCA_027081375.1 Persephonella sp. | reverse complement strand
TGTTTTAACATATAAAGATTTTACCCTAAAAGCTGACGAGATAGTTTTTGATATTAAAAAAGAGAAAGCTTATCTAAAAGGGAATATTGTTCTGGAGAGCAAAAAAATAGTCATATTTGCAAAAAGAGGATGGCTTAATCTAAAAAACAAAGATGGAAAGTTTGAAGATATAACTCTGATTGTTGGAAACAAGTACTTTGTAAAAGCAGAAAGTATATGGAAGAAAGGAGATACATTCTATTTTAAAAAAGGCGAGTTTTCCCAATGCAGTTTTGATAAATATGACTGGTATGTTAAAGCTCACGAAGGAAAGATAAGACCTAACGATAAACTTGTTGCAAAAAACCTTACTTTTAGATTTTTTAATATGCCTATCTTTTACTCACCGTACTTTACATATCCTACTATAAGAAGAAAAACTGGGTTTCTTGTCCCTGAATTTGGTAAAGACAGCTATAACAATTTTTTTATAAAACTACCTTACTTCTATATACTCGATGAAAGTTCAGATCTAACGGCAACGTTAGATTATAGAAGTGGGCAGGGTGAAGGAGTTAACCTTGAGTATAGAAAAAAATTAAGTAAAGATAGCTTTTTTAATGGAGAATTTTTCTACTTTAGAGATAAAGGTAGTGGAGGCTGGTGGGAAGGGAGAGATACTTCTCCTTTAGAAAACAGATGGAGAATAAAAGGAAAAGGCTTTTTTAAATGGAGAGAGTTTAATATATCTGCAAACCTTGATCTGCCAAGTGATCCTTTTTTCTATGAAGATTTTTACAATGTTTCAGATTTAAGATACCTTTCTTACACAAAATCCCAGATTTTAGCTACATTAAATAAAAGAAACTATACTTTAGAGATAAACGCAGATTATATCTACGACCTTAGTACACCAACAAACAGATATACCCTTCAAAGACTTCCTGAGGTTCGTTTTTATTATAAGAAAAGAAAGCTTTTAAACAGATTTCCTGTATATGCTGACTTTCTTTCAGTTAACACAAATTTTTACAGAGAAGCAGGAGAAAAAGCTATAAGATCAGATAATGCAGTAAACATAGGCTTGTATACTCCTTACAAAAGATTTTACAACTCTTTTGAAGTTATACCTAGATACACAGCATACTTTTTTATAAATGGAAATCTGAAAAATAGTAGATATAGGTCTTTAGTTCAAATAAGAGACACTCTCAGGTACTACATACATAACACTTTTGAAAAATTTTCTATTTCTACAATTCCTCAGATAGATTTTAACAATGTACCTGCTTCTAGTCAGGGAAAACTCCCCTACTTTGATAAAGAAGATAGATTAAAGGAAAAGTCTGACATAGATATATCTCTTTTTAATATAGCTGATTTTGGGGATAATGATTTTTTAAGATGGGAAATATCAACAGGATACTCAAGAAAAGGAAAATACTATGTTTCTGATAATGTGTATAAAGGTTTCTGGAAACCTTTTAAAAATAGTATTCTTTTTAACATAAATGGAATAGAGGGAGAACAACTTCTATTTTACGACTGGCAGCTTGGATATATCACAAGATC
>JALWKR010000048.1 GCA_027081375.1 Persephonella sp. | reverse complement strand
GTATATTATAGGGGTTAGGGAGGTTCCATTTTCATCTAGAGATATTGAGTATTTAAAAAAATTTAAAGATATTATCAGAAAAAGTATTGAACAAGATAAAATAGAGAATAATCTAATAGAGCAGGCATACACAGATCAGTTAACAGGTTTATACAACAGAAGATTCTTTGAAAAAATAATACCAATAGAAATTGAAAGAGCTAAAAGATATAAATATCCTCTCTCTGTTATTTACATGGATATAGATAATTTTAAAGTTTTAAATGATACCTATGGACACTTGGCAGGAGATGTATTTCTACAGAAATTCGGTCTTTTAATAAAAGAAATTTTAAGAAAAGCTGATTTACCTATTAGAATAGGTGGAGATGAGATAATCCTCTTCCTTCCTTTCACAAGAAAAAAAGATGCTGCAAATCTTGCTCACAAGATTAGAAAACTCCTCCTAGAAAACAAAGCAGAGCTATGTGGAAATAGAAACTGTGATGATATTGATTTAAGTTTTGGAGTTATAGAGTTAGAAAAAAATGATAATCTAGAATCCCTTGTAGCAAAAGCCGATAATCTAATGTATCAGGCTAAAAGAAAAAAAGCTTTTTTTGTTGAGAAAGTTAAAAATTCAAATTTATCTTTAGAATGAATAACTTATATATTTATAACAGGGGGATTTTTAGATTATACTAACAATAACAACAAATTATTAAAGAGGATACAACATTGAGAAAAAGAAAAAGTGTTCAGGAAAGGAAGGAAGAGGTTTTTTCTGCTATTAACCAGATAATAGCAGAAAAAGGTTTTTCTGAGGTTTCAACTACTGAAGTTGCCAAAAAACTTGGGGTAACACAACCAGCAATATATAAATATTTCAGCAGTAAAGATGAGATGATCCTTTATTACTTAGATTATATAGAACAGCAATTAAAAGAAATTCTAAAAAAAGCTCAATCTAAAGAAAACGTAGAGGAACAATTAAAGACAATATATCAAGAATACCTGCTTTTTATAGAAAAAACCAAGATAATTCCCAGAATTATATTTTCTGATGTTATATATCTAGGAAGTGATAAAAAACTTAAAAGACTTAAAGATATACTTCAGGGTTTTGAAAAACATATAAAAGAGATTTTTAAAAAGGGTAAAGAAAACGGTCTATTTAATAATTATGATGAGGATGCCTTAGTTAAATTTTATACAGGAAGCATGATATCGCTATCTTTAGATTGGATGATAAATAATATGAATTATCCTCTATCATCAAAAGCTGACTATCTCTTTAATCATTTTAAAAAAGGTTTTTTTCACTAATCTGTTAAAATAATTTCCAAAACTTCAGTAAAAGGTCAATAATGTTATCTCAAGTATATATAAAAAAGTATCTTTATATAGAAAATATAACATTAGAATTTTGTAAAGGATTAAATGTTTTTACAGGAGAAACAGGAGTTGGTAAATCTCTAATTATTGATGCTATAGAATTTGTTTTAGGAAAAAAAGGGTCGTACGAAAATGAAACATTCGCTGAGATAGTATTTGAAAATATTGATAATTATTTTTCAGAAGAGGGAACCCTTATACTAGCAAGACAGATAAAAAATAACAAAAGTTTTTACTACATAAACGGGAGAAGAGCAACTAAATCAGCAGTAGAAGAAGCATCCAAGAACATAATAGAAATACATACCCAGCATCTCCAGCAGAACCTTTTTAAAAAGAGTTTTTACAGAGAAATACTTGATAAGTTTGCATCTTTAGAAAATCTGCTATCTGAGTATCAAAGTTTATTTTTTAAATATAAACAGTTAAAAGAGAAAGAAAGAGAAATATTAGAAAAACAGTCAGAAAGAATTAGAGAGCTTGATATCCTAAAGTTTCAACTAGAAGAGTTAAAAGAGGCTAATATAAAAAAGGGAGAAAAAGAAGAGCTAGAAAAAAGATATAAATACTTATCTGAAATCCAAACAATAAAAGAGGCTGTCTACCTATCTAAAACTCTCTTAGAAGAGGAAGAAAGCTCTATATTAGATAACCTTAATCTTGTACTAAAAAATATTCAGAAAGTAAAAGATACATCTCCTTCTTTAGAAGAAATATATAAATCTTTAGAAGAAGCAAAAATTCTTCTTCAAGAAGCCTCCTATTCTCTTTCAAGTATGGATTTAGATTTTGAAGAACATGAAATTCTTGAAATAGAAGAAAGGCTAAATCTTATAAACAAGTTAGAGATGAAGTATAACACTGATGAAGAAGGTTTAATAAGGTTAAAAGAAGAATTTGAAAAAAAGATTAACTATCTAGAAAATCTTGAGTTTGAAATTCCTAAAATACAGAAAGAGATAAAAGAAACAGAAGAAAAACTGTATATATTAGCAGAAAAAATTTCTCAAATTAGAAAACAAAAAGGAGAAGAACTCTCTAAAGAAATAGAAAAACATCTTAAACATCTTGGCTTAAAAGAGGCTAGATTTATCGTTGAAATTAAAGAAAAAGAACTTGATAGGTTTGGAAAAGATGACATTACATTTTTATTTTCTGCAAATAAAGGATACTATCCTTCCCCTTTAGGAGAAGTTGCATCTGGAGGAGAAATATCAAGAATATCTCTTGCCCTTAAACTTACAACAGGAAGTAATGTGGACAGTATTATTTTTGATGAAATAGATACAGGACTTGGCGGAAAAACAGCAGTTCTATTAGCTGAAAAACTAAAAAAACTTTCAAAAGATTATCAGGTAATCCTTATTACACATCTTCCTCAAATCGCTGCATATGCAGACAGACACTTTTATATAGACAAAACTTTTGACAGTGAAAAAACAAAAGCAGTTATAAAAGTTCTTGATAAAGAAAAAAGAAAAGAAGAGATAGCCCGTATGTTAACTGGTAAAATAAATGAAGAAGCCCTTATCCTAGCGGAGAAACTAATTGAAAGTACCAATAAATGAAGAATTTATAAAAAAGCAACTGTACCTGAGAGATATATTTGATTTTTCCACTGAAGAATTAGAGGATTTAAAAAAACACTTTGAAAACTACATAATCCAAGGCTTAGACAAATACAAAGCCTTTGAAAAAGCTTTTTCAAAAGTTTTTTCTTCAAGAAAAGTATGCAAATGCTAAATGAAACTATTTAGAGGCTATATGTACGGTTTTTTCATATGGTTTTTATCTCTTATTCTTTTACAGAAACTTTTATCAGTACTGAATTTAAACCATATATACTTTAGTCATCAAATAACTTCCCATGCAAACATTGAAGTTACAAACTTAGTACTTTCTTCAATACCTTTATTAACAATAGTTCTTTTTGTATTTTTTAAGCTGTATTTTAAAGAAAACTTTATTAATTCTTTAAAAAGAGCCTTTATGTTTAACTTAATTCTTGTGTTTTTCTACTTTGGAAAATGTATGGTTCTTTTTTTAGACCTTGGAACAGGAAAATAAATTTCATTATATTTTCATAAATATGTTATTAGAATATTAATATAAGCCAAGCTAGGAAGGTAAAAAATGAGAAAAATATTTTTAGCATTCTTACTTTATTTATCTATTGCACTGGGAGATGAGGCAGTATATAAGGCTTACTACGGTTTTATTCCTATTGGGACTGTGGAGTTCAAATGGAATGATAAAGAAATAAAAGTGGAAGGAAAAGTTTATCCATATCTAAGGTTTATATACGATTACAACTTCCTTTTTGAAGCTAAAGATAATGACTTTTTTCTGTACGAAAAAGAAAATAAAAAAATAAGAAAATATACAAAAGAAAAAATATTAGAAAAAAAACCTTGGCTTCCGTTAATAGTGAAATTCTTGAAAACAAAGAAAGCAGATGAAACAGGAAAAATATATCCTTATAAGCTAAAAAAAGAAGGGAACAGATATATTATCTATCCATTAAAAAGCAAAAAAGTTAAAAAAATAGTTCTTATTTTTGATAAAGATGATAACTTTCCTAAAAAGATAAAAATTTACGGTAAATACTTTATTAAACTAGAAAGAATTTCTTAATACAGAAGATGCTCCAGTTACTATTCTTTTTTCCTTAGGAACAAACTTATATAAAGGAACTACTAGCTTTTCTCCATTTTCCTCTTCTACGGTATAGAGGTTGTTATCTAAGGCAAAAGATGTGAAAGCTGAAACAGTAGCATTAAGCTCACTTTTTAATCTGTTTCTATCTTTAGAGAGCATGTGTTTCGGAAGATATATTCCAGACTTTGGAAGATTATAAATCCTCTGCTCCAACCCTTCTCTTGTGTATACAGGAAGAAGCTGCTTCCTAATTGATTTTTCAAAAAATCTATCTGTATCTGTTAAAGCAATCTTTTTATCTACAAAATCTTCTGAAAATTCAAAAAATTCAAACTGAGATATTAAAACAGTTTTTAAATCAAGATAAGCTCTAAAGTTTGTAGATAAATGTTTTTTGTTTCTAAAGTTTATATTTATTGTAAGGATTTTTATCTTTGAATGGTCTAAAAACCAATATAAACCTTCCTTCCAGAAATGGCTTATATAAGAAATATTTCTATTACTATCCATTAAAGCAACAGTGAAGGTTTTATTACTGTTTATCTCTATACCTGCGTACATAAAATCCCCTTTCCCTTTTTAAATTAGTAAGATATACCTGTTAAGGAACTTCTATTATGATTTTCCTTCATATTTTATTACTTTAACTTTTTCCATAGTTATAAGACCATTTGTTATGTACGGTTCAATCAAAGGTAAAACTTTATTTATCCTTTCTTCTTTATCAACTATTTCAATAACAATAGGTAAGTCTTCCGATAACGTTAGTAATGAGGCTGCATGAATTCTACTTGAAGCACCGTATCCTAGAATACCTCTAAAAACAGTTGCCCCTGCCACATTATTTTCTCTGCATATCTCAACAATTTTTTTATACAAAAGCTTTCCATCTACTCTATCTTTTTCACCAATAAAAATTCTTACTAAAAGAGCTTCTCCTTCTATCTTCATTTTTTTCTCCTACATTAATGACCTTGCTAGTATAAGACCAACAATACCTGCTGTTATAGAGAGAATATTATTCAAAACTATATTTAAGATACTTTTAAAAATTTCCCCTTCTTGAAACATTGCAATTGTTTCATATGAGAATGTAGAAAATGTTGTAAAAGCTCCTAAAAAACCAACAGCAAAAAATAATCTCCAGAGAGGATCAATAGCTAACTTTTCAATTGTAAGAACTGTGAAAAACACTAATATAAAAGAGCCTATTGTATTAACAAAAAGAGTTCCTGCTGGAAATTCAATACCTACAATTTTATTTATAAAAGCAGAAGTTAAATATCTTGAGAGAGCTCCTAAAGCTCCCCCAAGCATTACAGCAAGATATTCCATTTTACGAACCTAAAAAAGAGAGAAGCTGGTCTATTTCCTTTTTGCTTCCTAAAAATACAGGAACTCTCTGATGTATTTTTTCAGGTTTTATATTCAGTATATCTTCTTTTCCAGTTGTTGCTTTTCCACCTGCCTGAGTTATAAGGAAAGACATTGGTGAAGCTTCATATAAAAGTCTAAGTTTTCCACTGGTGTTTTTCTTATCTGCAGGATATCCAAAAATTCCACCTTTTATCAATGTTCTGTGAACATCTGCTACCATAGAACCTATATATCTAGACGTATAACCTTCATCTTTTAAAGCATCTATATATTTTTTTAGATTTTCATCTGTCCATTTTTTCTCATTGGCTTCATTTATAGAGTAAATCTTTCCTTTTTCAGGAAGTTTCATATCAGGATGAGAAAGTAAAAACATACCTACAGATGGGTCTAAAGTAAATCCGTTAACTCCATTTCCTGTAGAAAATACAAACATTGTAGAGGAACCGTATATAATATACCCTGCCGCTACCTGCTTATACCCTTCCTGTAAGAAGTTTTCAATCCCATCTCCTACTCTTTTATGAATAGAAAAGATAGTCCCTATACTAACATTTACATCAATGTTTGAAGAGCCATCTAATGGATCAAAAGCTATTACATACTTTGCGTTTTTTCCTTTTTCTGGATAAATAGGTTCATCAAGCTCTTCTGATGCAAGAGCATAAAACTCTCCACTATCAGAAAGAATATCTATCAGTATCTCATTTGAAAGTTCATCTAACTTTTGAACTTCTTCTCCCTGAACATTAGTTTTTCCTGCTTTTCCAAGAATTCCTGCTAAACCTGCCTTTCTAACTTGAGAAGCTATTATTTTTGTTGCTGATTCAATGGACATTAAAGCCTGAGTTAAAGAACCTGTTGCGTTTGGATATTTTCTTTCTTCTTCTAAGATAAATCTGTTTAGATCCATTCCTATTTCAGCCATACTAAACCCCATACAGTTTTATAGTATGTTAGAAATTATAAGGCTTTGATTAGAGGTTTTCAAAAAATTATATTCACAATTATTTCACTGAAACAAAAATAAACTATACATTAAGGAATTAGGAAAAACCCGAGCAGCGCCAATGTTTTCTCCTAAAACCTCCTCCCTTTCTCTGCTCCTTTTTAGGAGCTTTTTTTTATTTTTCTAATATTTTTTTCATCACATCAATAGGGGCTTCTTTTTTTGTCCATATCTCAAAACTTTTTGCCCCCTGATATAAAAGCATAGGAAGACCATCCTGCCAAAGACACCCTTTTTCTTCTGCTTTTTTTATTAAAGGTGTCTTTTTGTATATTATATCAACAATTATATGTTTTTTCATAATTTTTTCATAATCAAAAAGAGGTTTGTCTTCAGGATGTAGTCCAACTGATGTTGTATTAACAATTACATTTACTTTATCTAAATAGTTTTCTACTTCATGTAATTTTACAGGCTCAACAATTTCTTCAAGAAATCTGTTTAACGGTTTAAAGTCTGAGATTATTTTTTCTGCTTTTTCTAATGTCCTGTTTGCAAGATAAATTTTTTTAGCTCCTTCCTTAACAAGACCGTAAATGATAGCTCTAGAAGCCCCTCCTGCTCCTAAAACAAGAAAGGAAAGTTCAGGAATTTGTTTATTTACCTGTTGTAAAAGTTCCTTTAACCCTCTTATGAAACCGTAAGCATCTGTATTGTAAGCTTTTAAATATCCATCTATATTTTCTATTGTGTTTGCAGCACCTATATACTTTACTTCCTCTGATATTTCATTCACATACTTTATTACTTCCTCTTTGTGAGGCACTGTAACATTAACTCCTTTAATAGAAAGAGCTCTTATACCATCTATAGCTTTTTGGAGATCTTCTGGTTTTACATTGAATGGGACATAAACGGCATTTAT
>JALWKR010000047.1 GCA_027081375.1 Persephonella sp. | reverse complement strand
CTTTATATATTTCAAAGAAAAATAACTTCATCTATAAATTTCTAAAAACTATTCCACAATTTTAGATAATCATAATTCCAGAAAATCTTTTATCTGTTGCACTTTATTTAGCTCTTAGGATTTCCCATATTTTGTATTTAACTTATTGATATGTTATATTTTTTGAGAGAATTATTTATATAACAACGTTATAAAATGAGGAGGTTTATATAATGGCGACTGCTACAGACAAGAGTATGAGAGAAATTAGATGGCATGGAAGAGGTGGTCAAGGAACAGTTACAGCAGCAAAAATGCTTGCTTCTGCAGCAATCATTAGAGGAAAACACGGACAGGCGATGCCAGAATTTGGTCTTGAAAGATCAGGAACACCTGTTAAAGTCTCAACAAGAATAAGTGATCAGTATATAAATACAAGAGCACCAGTTGACCATCCAGAAATAGTAATAATAACTGACCCATCTTTGATGTTTACAATAAAAGATATCATCAAAGCAGGAACAGATGAAAATACAGTATTCATAGTAAATACAAACTTCCCTGCAGATAAAGTTAGAAAAATTCTAGATATTCCAAATAATGAACTCTGGATTGTTGATGCTTCCAAAATAGCACTTGAAGAATTTGGAAGAAATATTCCAAACACAGCTGTTCTTGGGGCAGTTGCAAAAGCTACAGGAATTGTTGACCTAGAGGCTTTAGAACAGGAAATAACAGAAGCTTTTGAAGCATCTTCAAAACTTAGAGCACTGCTTCCTCAAAACTTAAAAGCTTTAAAAAGAGGATATGAAGAGGTTTATAAAGCTGAATAATCTCATAAAATCAAACAGTGTTTGAAAATACAATTACAATTAGAACCTTAAGAAAAAGGAGGATTATATAGATGAGTTATGAACTTAAACCATGGCATGAAATACCTATAGGTTCAATCGTTCCTGAAGCAGGATCAAGTAGAGTTAACCACACAGGTTCTTGGAGAATGCTTAGACCTGTTTTAAATTACGACAAATGTACTCATTGTCTAATTTGCTGGATTTTCTGCCCAGATGATTCTATTCCTGTTTCTCCACAGGAAAGATTTGAAACAGATTTTGAGTACTGCAAAGGTTGTGGAATCTGTGCAGTAGAATGTCCTTATGATGCTCTTGAAATGGTTCCTGAAATGGAAGTTAAGTTAAAAGAACTAGAAGAACAACTATAAGTTTAAAATTTTGGAGGTTTAAAATATGGCTCAAACTAAAGTTGTAGCTTTAACAGGTAATCAGGCCGCTGCTGAAGCTATGAGACAGATAAATTTTGATGTAGCAGCGGTTTATCCAATATCACCACAAACAGAATTAATGGGATTTTTTGCTGAATATGTTGCAAATGGAGAAGTTGATACAGAACTTATAGCTGTTGATGGTGAGCACTCTGCAATGGCAACATGTATTGGAGCAGCAGCAGCAGGTGCAAGGACAATAACAGCTTCAGCTGGTCCTGGTATCGCATATATGGTAGAAAACCTTTATGTTGCATCTGGAATGAGAATTCCTATTGTTCTTTTAGATGTTAACAGAGCATTATCTGCTC
>JALWKR010000046.1 GCA_027081375.1 Persephonella sp. | reverse complement strand
GTTGACCAAGATCTCTGCACAGCTTGTGCTCTTTGCTATGACGAGCTCCCAGAAGTTTACGAAGATCAAGGAGACGGAATAGCAAAGGTTAAAGATGATATCGGCGGAGATGGTGCTATTATAGAAGGAGAACTCGCTGAAAGAGCTCTCGAAATAACTGAAGAGTGTCCATCTGGTGCATTAATCACAGAAGTTGTTGAAGAGTAATTGAAAGGGGCTTACGCCCCTTTTATTTGTTTTTTCTTCTGTTTTTCATAATTTTCAATTTTTTCATGTAGTTCCAATAAATCAGTTTTAGGTTTTTCTACATTGTTGAAATGCCCCTTTAGAAATGCTGCTCCTACTATTAACAGCCAGCCTACTAGCGTTAATACGTTAGCAGAAACCTGAACAAGATAAGCTCTTAAATCAACTCCATCTTTAGAATAAGGAGAACTAAAAAACTCTATTGTTTTATAAACAATCATTCCACCAACAAAGAAAACAACTAAAGCAGTAATTACTAAAGCAATGGTTTTTGCATTGAATTTTACTTTCATGATAAACCCCCTGACTTTAAAGTCAGGGGAAATATAAGGAAAAAATAAAAAATTTCAAGAATTTAGTGTTTCTTCTCTCCTCTTGCCATTCTTATTGCATGTTTTAAAAGAGGAGCTATCAGTCTAATATTATCCTTAACTCCTCCTGTACTTCCTGGAAGGTTGATAACTAAAGTTGCATCTCCGATTATTCCACACACACCTCTTGATAAAAGAGATTTAGGAGTGAACTTTATTCCAACTATTCTCATTGCTTCCGAAAAACCTATCATCTCTGTCCTAATCACTTCTCTTGTAGCTTCTGGAGTTGTATCTCTCTTACTAAAGCCTGTTCCTCCTGTGGTGAATATAATATCAACTTTTCCTTCAAGTTCTTTTAATTTTTCTGCTAGAAGGTCTTTCTCATCAGGTAGTATCTCATAGTGAACCACACTTCCGCCAAACTCGTCTTCTATTATTGATATTGCAGTTTTTCCACTTCTGTCCTCAGCTTCTCCTCTAGTACATGTATCAGAAAGGGTAATAACTGCACATTTTAAACCTGAAAGGTCTTCTGCATAATCAGACTTTCCACCTCTTTTAGATACAAGCTTAATATCTCCAATAACCATATTTTTATCAAATGCTTTTAACATATCGTATACATTAAGCAAAGCTGCTGATACAGCAGTCAGAGCTTCCATCTCAACTCCTGTTCTTCCAACGCATTTTACTTCTGCTGTTACATAAACTCCATCTTCCTGAAGCTGTGTATCAACAACAACATGATCAATCATAATGTTATGGCAGAAAGGGAGTATATCTGGAGTTCTTTTTGCTCCTAAAAGTCCTGCCATCTGGGAAGCAAGCAGTACATCCCCTTTAGGAACTTTTTTATCTTTAATCATTTCAACACTTTCTTTTGAAAGATATATCTTTCCTTCTGCTTTTGCTGTTCTAATTGTTTCAAATTTATTTGAAACATCAACAGGCTTAAATCCCATACTTAACCTCCTAAAATAAGATTATTTTTGCTAATTTAGAATATCATAGGT
>JALWKR010000045.1 GCA_027081375.1 Persephonella sp. | reverse complement strand
AAAAGAGTTACTAAACTTGAGATGAAACTTCTCTCTGAAGAAGGGAAAAAAGAAAGTTCCCAGTCTACAACTGCTCAACCACAACCTCAAACTCCACCACAGGCTCAACCATCGGCAGGAATTGGCGGTGGAATGGGAGGTTTTGGAACAGGGTTTTTAAGCTCTCTTCTTGGTAGTTTTGCAGGGATGAGCTTGTTTAATCTTCTTTTTAACAATGATGTATCTCCTCACGAGGTGGCAGAGAAAGCAGGACTTTCTCAAGAAGAATTAAGCGAGATAGATGAAAAATTAGATCAGCTTTCTCAAGAAGTGTCAGAAATAGACCAGAAATTAGAGGAGATTGACCGGAATCTAGATGAAATAGCTGATGCAGATGTTGAACCTGATATTGGCTATGCAGATTTTGAACCTGATATAGATGATACAGGTTTTGATTTGGGAGGATTTGACGGTGGATTTGATGATATAGATATGGTTTAAGAGGTGAGTAAATGGATATAAAAATGGGAGTGGCAAAAGCTGGTATAAAACCTTCTGGGGATTATGATATTCTCGTTTTAAAGTTTAAACCTTCTCCCTATTCTGTAGTTCTGACCCAAAACTCCCTTGCTGCTGCTCCTGTTTTGTATGACAGGATGGTAAGAGAGATACAAGAAGAAATATCTGCTATTGTTGTAAACAGCGGAAATGCCAATGCAGCAACAGGGGAAAAAGGGCTTGAAAATGCAGAAAAGATGGCTGAGCTGGTATCAGAAGGTTTTGATATAGAAAAAGAGGAAGTCCTTGTTTTCTCTACAGGAGTTATAGGTGTTCAGCTTCCTATGGATAAAGTAGAAAAAGGTATAGAGGAAGCTCTGAACAACATGCAGGAGCTTGATTTAGAACTTGCTGCAAGGGCTATATCCACAACAGACAGTTTTCCTAAGTATTATGAAACAACAGGAGAGATAGATGGTAAAACCTTTAGTATAAAAGGAATAGCTAAAGGCGCAGGAATGATACATCCAAATATGGCAACAATGCTTGCCTACATCTTCACAGATGTAAAGATAGATAAAGAGCTTTTAGACAGAGCTACCAAACTTGTTGTTGAGAGAAGTTTTAACTCAATAGACGTTGATGGTTGTGAAAGCACAAATGACAGCTTCTTAGTGGTAGCAACAGGAGAAACAGATGTTGAGATAAATGAGGAGAACAAGACATACTTTGCAAAAAAACTTCTTGAGGTTGCAACAGAACTTGCAAAAATGATTGTAAAAGATGGAGAAGGGGCAACAAAACTTATTCAGATAAATGTTCATCAGGCAAAGGATAAGCACGAAGCGAAAGATGTAGGAGAAGCGATAGCTCTATCTAATCTCTTTAAAACAGCGATGTTTGGGAATGACCCTAACTGGGGAAGGATACTCTCAGCTGTTGGGCAGCTCCATCTTGATATTGATTTTTCTAACGTAAAACTGTATTTAGGAGATTTTCTTTTATACAGTGGGGAACCAATGGATTTTGATAGAAAAGCTGCTGAAGAGTATCTGAAAAACAACAGGGAAGTAACTATAGATCTATATCTTGGAAGAGGAGAAGCTGACTGGACTTACTATACCTGTGATTTAACATACAAATACGTTGAAATAAACGCAGAGTATACAACATAATGGAAATCCTTGACTATCACAAACTTAAAATATTTAAAACAGTTGCAGATACCGGCAGCTTTTCAAAAGCTGCCGAGCTTCTTTTTTTGTCTCAACCAACAGTTACACTTCAGATAAAAAAAATTGAAAATTATTTAGGAGTAGTTCTTTTTAAAAGAGATAAAAAGAAAGTTACATTAACAGAAGCTGGAGAAGTTTTATACAAATATGCGTCAAAAATAATAGAGGATTATCTTCTTTTAGAAGAAGGAGTTTCTAATCTAAAAGAAGGACTTCAAAAAAGAATAACAGTAGGAGCCAGCACAACTATAGGAGAGTTTCTTATTCCTGATATTGTTTCAAAGTTTATTGAGAACTATAACGCCCATTTTAACCTTTTTATTGGAAACTCTAAAGAGATAGAAGAAGGTATTTTATCAAAAATATTTTATATTGGATTGATAGAAGATGAAATAACATCTGCAAAGTTTGAAAAGATTCCATTTTACTCTGATGAAATTATTCTTATATCTTCTATAAGCACTAATATACCAGATATTATTAACATTGAAGATCTAAAAAAATACTCATTTATTTTTAGAGAAAAAGGTTCTGGTACTAGAAATATTGTAGAAAAGCATTTGAAAGAAAAAAATATAGAAATATCCCCAACGATAGAAATTAGCAGTAGTAAAGCTATAGCAAAAATAGTAGAAAATACGAACTTTTTAGCTTTTGTATCAAAACTTGTTGTGAATGAAGAAATTAAAAAGAATAGATTAAGAGAAATTAAGATTAAAGATTTAAAGATAAAAAGGGATTTTTATGTTTTAACTCAGAAGAATATAAGATTACCTCAGCTTGAAAGAGAATTTTTAAAAGAAATTCTTAGTTTAAAAAATTAAAAAAGAAAATCCCCCCTTCCCCCTTGAGGGCTTCCCATATTGGATATTAATTTTGTTTGTGTAAAATAGCCCTCCACTATGGAGGGCTATTATTGTTTTATTATTTTTCAAATGGATCTTGGTAGAACTCAACGTTTCTGTAAGTCCACTCGTGAGCTCCGTTATCGTAAACAGGTATCATCTTAGATTTTCCATTTCTGTTGTCGTATGCAGCAAATTCTACATCTCTCTTAGGTGCACCTACTGTAAGTATTACAGAATAGAGAGGTGCCATTCTTCTTAAGAGATTTGGATGTTCTCTTCTAGCTTTTGATGCTATGTAATCTCCAGTTAAGATTCTTACTGAGTTTTTACCAACTTTTCCAAGGTAGATATTATCTACAACGTTACCTTTGTTATCCCAAACTCTAGCATAGATTTCAGCATCCCAGCAAGAGTTGTTAGATACAACAATTCTGAACATATTGCTATCTAACATGTAAGGAACGTAAGCTTCATCACCGTTAGGTTCCCATTTCTTGAAGTAAGCAACTTTATCAGCATCGTAACAACATTTGTCTGGAGCACAGTTAGCAGCTTCTTCTTCATCAAGGCTTACTGTAAATGCTAGATCGTTATCTGGACCATAGATTTTGAGTTTTTCTTCAAGTCCCCATCTTACCCACCAGAGTCTATCTCTACCGTTAACTCCCATGTATACGTCGTCAGTCCATACAGAGTTAGTTCTAATCTTAATAGTAGTATTTGTACCAGTTGCAGGGTCTCCATTTTCAACGTTTGCAACTAAAGTACAAGCTTTTCCTGGAACAAATTCAATATTATTAGCACTGTCTGAAGTTTCATCACCGTTGTTATCTAGGTAAACATTGTGACCAGGGAAGTCCAATGCAGCATATCCAGGAAGACCACCAGCACCTACATTACTACAAGCATATTTTCCATCTTTATCATAGATTGAAGCTTCAAATTTAGCACTCCATCCTGTTGATGGTCCAAGGATTATATCATCATCTACTAAGTCATCAGGGTCATTGTAGATAGTAACTCTTCCATCTGCTGCGTGGAGATCTGTACAGCTAGAAGTTGTTAAAATGTCGTCATTTCCACCTTCTGGAACAAATGCAGTTCCAGGCTCATAAGTTTCTTCATAACACCTAATAATTCCAGATTTGCTGTTAGAGCAAGTAGCAGTTCCTAAAGATCTTGGATACATATCAATGATAGACAAGCTAGATTTCATACCAAGGAGGAACTGACATTTTGTATCTATGATACATTTTTCAGGAGCATGATAACCTGCTATTGGGTTTCTTGAGTTAAATCCACAACAAGTGAATCCATCTGCAGATAAGCATACTTTCTTTCCTGCTTCTTGAGGTGGAAGACATGTATCTGTAGAGTTTGGTTCATAGAGATCAGCAGATATGTTGATAACAGGTGCATATCTAGTATAGTTATCAGGATTTTGAGGAGATCCCATAGTTCCATCTGCATCAACTAAGTTAGGCTCTCCTAATTCAGCACACCAGAGATAGTAAATAGCGTTTGCAGGAATACCTCTACCTGCATCACCAACGTTTAGTTCAACTGCTTCTTGCCCTTGTACATCTCCTCTTGTTTCAGCAACAATGATCATATCATAATGGTCACCATCTCTGTTAATATCTACACTAGTATCACCTACACCATCTCTATCTGTATCAATTCCGTTATTTTCATAGAAAACAAGCCAACATTTAGTTAAATTGCTTCCAAATTTAGCATTGTGTAATCTGATAACAATGTTGTCTGCATTGTTTAACTGGTTTGCAGGTCTGTACTTGATTATAACCCCTGTAGGGTTACCCATAGGAGATAATACGTTTGGATCTAAGTTGTAGTCCTTTCCAACGAGATAGTCACTTGCCTCACAAGGAATTGTGATCATGTCGTTAATGTTTTGTGTTCCGTAGAAGTCAAAATAAAGTTCTGCGTTTGCAAGGTGAGCTTTTGCAGCTCCAGCCATTACTCCGACAGCTGCAGCCCCAAGCAGCGCACTTTTTAATAGTTTGTGTTTCATCGCACTAAACCTCCTTAAAAAGTTTTTAATTAGTTATTAACTATAAATTAATTAAGCAACCTTAATGCCAAAAAATTTAACACTTTGTAAATTATTGAAACAACTGTAAAAACTAAAAACACTCTTAGTGTCAAATTATTTAACTATTATTAATATCGTAAAAATTTTTTACACTGTCAATAGGTATGATTTATATCAGTTATAATTTTTTTTAAGGAATTATATTATTTGTAAGGTTATTTACACTACTGTAAAAATTTTTTACACTACTGTAAATTTTTTTTACACTTCTTGTGATAATTTTAAGAAAATTTTATCTTGAAGGGAAAACATTATTTTTGCATCTTCTTCAGAAGTTTCATGATCATAACCTAGAAGATGCAAAATTCCATGAATTAGAAGTCTGAGAATTTCTTCCTTATAGGAGAGGCCTATTTCTTCAGCCTGCTTTTTGGCATATGGAAGAGAAATAACAACATCCCCTAGAACTCTGTATTTATATCCGGAAGGAGCATTTTCATCTAAGGGGAAGGAAAGAACATCTGTAGGTTTGTCCTTTCCTCTCCACTCTCTATTTATATTTTGAATAGTCTCATTATCTACAAGAGATATACTAAGCTCTACATTATCTAGATTTAGCTCCTGTAGTATTTTATCTGCTATCTCTTTTACAAATTTTTTTGGAATTTCTCTATCATAAACTTCTTTTGATACAAGAATTTTATTCATTTACCTGTTCCTTTAACTGCTTTTCATTTTCGTATCTGTCGTATGCCTGTATAATTCTTTGAACAACTGGATGCCTAACAACATCTTTTTCAGAGAAATAGGTTATACCTATACCTTTCACCCCTTGAAGAACTTTTAGAGCTTCTATCAATCCAGACTGAGAAACTTTTGGCAGGTCTATTTGAGTTACATCTCCTGTTATAACAGCTTTTGAACCAAAACCTATTCTTGTTAAAAACATTTTCATCTGTTCTTTTGTTGTATTTTGTGCTTCATCAAGAATTATGAAAGCATCATTAAGAGTTCTCCCTCTCATAAAAGCAAGAGGTGCAATCTCAATAATATTTTTTTCAAGCATATCATTAATTTTGTCTGCATCTACCATATCATAAAGAGCATCATAAAGAGGTCTTAAATAAGGGTCTACTTTTTCTGTAAGGGTTCCTGGAAGGAATCCCAACTTTTCTCCTGCTTCTACAGCTGGCCTTGTGAGAATGATCCTATTTACCTTTTGCTGTTTTAGATAAGAAACAGCCATTGCCATGGCTAAATATGTTTTACCTGTTCCAGCAGGTCCTACACCGAAGGTTATGTCATTGTTTTTTATTGTTTCTATATACATCTTTTGACTTGGAGTTTTTGCCATTACAGGTTTTTTCCTGTGAGTAAATAAAATAGCTTCTCCTTCTTTGGAAAAGAGTTTTTCTTTTTTAGTAAGCTCTGTTTCGTTTTTAAATCCTAAAGCTAAATTTCTAATATCTTGGGGAGATAGGAAATGACCAGCTTCAAAATAGGATGCTATCTTTTCCATAAACTGTTCAAATTTATCAAGATTTTCTTCTGAACCTTCAACTATAAGACTTGTGCCTCTAGCAAAAATATCCACATCAAATGTATCTTCAAAGTACTTTATATTTTCATCTTTATTCCCTACTACACTAAAAAATGCTTCAGTTGGTATCTGTACCTCTAGTTTTAAAATGGCTAATACCTCCTAAATATAGTTTCTAAAACGATAATTTATTCATATTTTTAAAAATTCAACTATAAAGTAAACCATCCCTCTGGTAGATCTACTATAATTCTCCTGTTTTCCAAATCAACTTCTTTAACAAACTCTTTAATAAAAGGAAGATGCCTGATTTTATCATCAATGCATTTAATTATAAGATAAGCATTTGAAAGCCTATCATCTATCTTTACTATCTTTCCAATAACTTTGTTATTAAAAACCACATCCATATCTAGAAGTTGATACTCATAAAAGGTGTCTTTAGATAGTTTTGGAAGCTTTGAAGTTTCTACATAAAAATAGTGATGCTTAATTTTTTTTGCTTTATCTAAATCATTATAACCTTTAAATCTAATAAGCCCTTTTCTTTTTGAAAAAGCTTCTACTTCAAGAGGTTTAAAATTCCCTTCTTTATCTTTTATATATATAACTTCTGGTAGCTTGAAGTTTGGAGGAAAGATTTCTATCTTTAAATCTCCTCTAACTCCATGGGTTCCGTGTATCTTTCCTGCTATGACCATATCTTCTTTTTTTTCCATTACTCCCCTCTTCTTGTTGCTATATTTATCTGTTCAACTCCTGCTTTTTTTGCTAAATCCATAAGATGAACAACTTTTTCATATATAACTCTTCTGTCTGCAACAACAGAGAGAGATTTTATTTTATTTTCCTTCAAAAACTTTAATATCTCTTCATCTGATACTTTTTTTCCTTGGAAATAGTAATTTCCATCTTTATCAACAAATATTTTGGTAGGTTCAACTGTAGTTTTTTCTGAAGTTGCAGTTGGAAGTTCAACGTTGATAGATGATATAGGAGCTAAGGTACTAACTATCCCTAAAAATAAAATAATAATGAAAGCTATATCTACAAGAGCTGTCATATCTATAATGTAGCCTTTATCCTCTGATTTCATATATTTTTTGAAGTTCATATCTACTTCCCTTTTGTTAATATATATATCAGCTCATTAACAATATTTTCTAATTGAGATACTGTGTAAGACAGTTTTGACCTAAA